>NZ_RBLN01000034.1:0-15107 GCF_003989405.1 Micrococcus sp. HSID17227
TGGGACGCTCCGCCAGGCCCGTCACGCGGGACGGGCCCTTGGCGACGCGCGGCCGCAGCACCGCCAGGGGGGCGCCCAGGCGCGCGGAGTGGTCCGGCAGCGTCGGCGTGCCGGTGGGCAGGGCCTCGGGGCGGACCGGCTCGACGGTGACCGGGGTCGAGAGCGAGTTCGCGATGAAGCACAGCCGGTGCGCCTCGGCGTGGAGGGCCTCGGCCCGCTCCCGGTCGGCCTCGTCCTGCAGCGTGACCTCGGGCCGCAGCGTGATCGTGGTGAACCGCCCGGCGCCGTCGCCGTCCACCTCGAGCTCGCCCTCGGCCCCGCACGTCATCCCCGTGACCACGACCCCGGAGGTCGCCGCGACGTGGAGGTACGAGAGCACGTGGCATTCGGCGAGCGCGCCGAGCAGGAGGGTCTCCGGGTTCCACTTCGAGTCGTCGCCGCGGAAGGGGCGGGCGGCCGAGGCCTGGATCTCGCCGACAGCGGCGTCCTGGATCACCACGGAGCGGTCGTAGTCGCGGACGCCGGAGGTGCCCGAGCCGCGGTCGCCCGTCCACTCGGTGCGCAGGGAGAAGGTGTGCTTCATGGGTTCCAGCCTAGCCAGCCCGCGCCCCGACAGCGGCCGGGGAGGTGCTGGAGGGCATCTTCCGTGGAATACCCACCAGCAGCACCGCCCCGCAAGCGCCGGCAGAGGCGTCAGCCGCCGTCCGGCTCAGGCCCCGGCGTGGACCTGATGCACGTGCGCCGTCGCGTGCTCGCGCGCGGCCAGGGCGCGGACGGTCTCGTCCCGGCCCTCGGCGAGGACGCGGGACAGCCCCGCGCGGGTGCCGGCCAGCCGCTCGGACAGGGCGGTGGCGCGGTCGGCGATCTCCCGGGTGACCTGGGCGGTCGGGTAGCCCAGCGTCGCGGCGGTCTCGGCCATCTCGTGAGAACGGGAGTCCCACATCGCCTCGACGCCTTCGAAATAGGAGTCCGCGAAGGGCGCGATCAGCGCGGCGTCGTGGACCCGCGCGAACCCGATCAGGGCCTGGCGCTGCTCCGTGTTGGACAGCTCGCCGGCCATCACTCGGTCCCAGGCCGCGCGCTTGGCCTCGGCCGTCGGCACGGCGGCCCGGGCCTGGATCGCGGCGAGCGCGCCCGTGGCGGTCGCGTCGGCGCGCTCGGCCGCGGCGATCTCGGCCTCCCCGGCGTGGCCGGCCGCCACCAGCGCGGTGAGCAGCTCCCAGCGCAGGTCCGTGGTGAGGTCCAGCCCGGGCACGGTGCGGGTGCCGTCCACGAGGGCCGCCAGGCGGTCCAGCTGCGCCGTGGTGCGCGCGTGCAGGGCGAACGCCTTGACGAACTGCAGCTGGTTGTCCGAGCCGTCCTCGGCCTCCGCGACGAGGCCCCACAGACGGTCGGCCGCCGCGACCCGCACGGCCTCGGCCTGGTCCTCGGGCAGGTACAGGCCGATCGCCGTCGCGAGCTGGCGCAGCAGCGTCTGCACCACGGACGAGTCCCGCTCGTGGCCGACGTTGGCCAGGACGAGGTCGACGAACCAGGCGGCGGAGGCCTCGCCGTCGCGCACGGTGTCCCAGGCCGCCCCCCACAGCAGCGTGCGCGCCAGCGAGCCGTCCACGTCCTTCAGGCGGGTGGACGCGGCCTCCCACGAGGCGTCGTCGAGGCGCAGCTTGGCGTAGGCCAGGTCGTCGTCGTTGGGCAGGATCACGGCGGGACGACGGCGGCCGACGGCCTCGGCGACCTCGGTCACCTCACCGGCCACGTCGAGTTCGAAGCGCTCGGTGCGGGTCAGGCGGCCGGTGGCCTCGTCCACGTCGTAGAAGCCCACGGCCAGGCGGTGGGGGCGGAGCACGTCGTCGCCAGGCGCCGACGGCGAGCCGTCCGGGGCGCTCTGGCGCAGGCGCAGCGCGGTGATGGTGCCGGCCTCATCCGTCTCCACCTCCGTGCGCAGCGTGTTCACGCCCGAGGTCTCGAGCCACACGCGGGTCCACTCGGACAGGTCGCGGCCGGAAGCCGCCTCGAGCTCGGACATGAGGTCCGGCAGCTCGGTGTTGCCCCACGCGTGCTGGGCGATGTACGCGCGGACGCCGGCCATGAAGTTCTCCTGGCCCACCCAGGCCACGAGCTGGCGCAGCACGGAGGCGCCCTTGGCGTAGGTGATGCCGTCGAAGTTGACGAGCACATCGTCGAGGTCGCGGATCCGGGCCTTGATGGGGTGCGTGGACGAGAGCTGATCCTGGCGGTAGGCCCAGTTCTTCTCCATGGAGGAGAAGGTGGTCCAGGCGCTGGTGTACTGCGTGTTCTCGGCGGCGGCGAGCGTGGACATGAACTCGGCGAAGGACTCGTTGAGCCACAGGTCGTTCCACCAGCGCATGGTCACGAGGTCGCCGAACCACATGTGGGCCAGCTCGTGGAGGATGGTGATGGCGCGGCGCTCGATCAGCGCCTCCGGCACGGTCCCGCGGAAGACGTACGACTCGAGGAAGGTCACACAGCCGGCGTTCTCCATCGCGCCGGCGTTGAACTCGGGCACGAACAGCTGGTCGTACTTCTCGAACGGGTAGGCGTGGCCGTACTGGGCCTCGAAGAACTCGAAGCCCTGGCGGGTGAGCTCGAAGACGTTCTCCGCGTCCAGGTGCTCCACCAGTGACGCGCGGCAGTAGACGCCGAGGGGGATCGTGCGGCCGTCCGCGCTGGTCAGCTCCGAATGCACGGAGGCGTACGGGCCGGCGACGAGCGCGGTGATGTAGGAGGAGATGCGCGGGGTGGGGGTGAACTCCCAGACCGCGGCGTCCACGCCCTGCAGGTTCTCCTCGTTCGCCACGACGCCGAGGGTGCGGCGGGAGTCCTCCGGCTGGTTGGACACCACGGCCCAGTGTGCCGGCGCGGTCACGGTGAAGCGGAACGCGGCCTTGAGGTCGGGCTGCTCGAACACCGCGAACATGCGGCGGGAATCGGGCACCTCGAACTGGGTGTAGAGATAGACCTCCTGGTCCACGGGGTCCACGAACCGGTGCAGGCCCTCGCCGGTGTTGCTGTAGTCCCCGAGCCCGTCGACCACGAGGGTGTTCTGCGCCGCCAGCGGGCCGATCCGCAGTCGGGCGCCGTCGAAGTCCGCCACGTCCAGCGCCTCGCCGTTGAGGGTCACCGTGGGAGCCTGCCCGGCCACGAAGTCGATCCACGTGTGGGTGCCCACCGCGTCCTGCGTGGCCGCGAACGTCACGGTGGTGGCCGTGTGGAAGTGCTCTGCGCCGCGGGTGAGGTCCAGGCTCACCTCGTACGCGTCCACGGTGAGGGCGGCCGCGCGCGCGGCGGCCTCTTCGCGGGTGATGTTCATGGCGGCGGCGGTGGTCACGGTCGGACTCCTCCTGGGGTCGGGCGGATGCGGCACGGCCGGGCGCCTGTGACGGGGGCCATGGCACGGTGCTCCCCAGTGTGCCACCTGGCCCGAGCGTCGTGAGCGGCGCGTCTCGGGGCGGGCCGGTCGACCTGCTCAGCCCCCGATCTCGGCCAGTCGGGTCGCCGCCGCACGCAGCACCTCAGCCACCTCGGGCACGCGTCCGGGTGGCATCCGCTGCTCGGCCGCCGAGGCCGTGAGGGACACCTGGGGGATGCCTCCCGTCCGCGCCGGAACGCCACAGGCGACTCCGGCCACCCCGGGCACGACCGGCACACCGCCGCACCACCCCTGCTCGTCCATCTGACGCAGCAGGGTGTCCAGCAGGTCGTGCAGGGCCCCGTCATCCGTCAGGTTCCAGCGGCGGGGAGGCCGGGCGACGACCGCGTCCACTTCCGCTCGCCGGCGCTCGGGCGGCAGGGAGGCCAGGAGCGCGATGCCGGCGTACCCGGCGGCAAGCCGTTTGACCTCGCCGACCTCCACGGTGAAGACGCGCACGGGGGAGTCGCCGTCGCATCGCAGGAGGTAGGCCACTCCGCCCGCAACCCGTGCCGCCAGGTAGACCGTGTCCCCCAGCTCGTCCGCGGCGGCCTGGACCACGGCCCGGCTGCCCTCGCGTTCGATCAGGCACCGCGGCGTCACCGGTTCGAATCCGACCGGGCCCCACCGATCACCGAGTGCATAGGCGGCTCCGCGCCGGGTCACGGCACCCTCCTCCGCCAGGTCGGCCAGCAGTCGATGGGCGGTGGGCTGGGGCAGGCCCGTCCGCTGGACGAGCTGGCTCAGCCGCAGGCCGGCGGGTCCGGCCTCGTGCAGCAGGCGCATCACGAGGGCGGCGCGGGGCAGGACGCCGGTGGGTGGGGTCAGAGGGGTCACCGGTCCATCGTGCCGCAGCTCCGGCGTCGGAGCCAGTTCCATCTGATGGACTCAATGATTGCCGCCCCTGCTTGCATTATGAGAAATGAACACGCCATGCTGGGACATGTAGGGTGCGTCGCATCGCGGGTGTCGGGTCCAATAGTCCACATATTGGTATCCAGGAGGAGCCCCATGCCACTGACCGCATCGACCGTCACGCGCACCGTCAGCGTGGACGGTGCTTCCGTCACCTGCCACGACTCGGTGACGCCCGGGGAGCTCGACCGGCCTCTCGTGCTGGTCCACGGCACGGGCGGGACGACCGCCTCGCACTTCGGCCACCTGTTCCCGATGATGGCCACGCGGACGCGCGTCATCGCCGTCGACTGGGCGCCGACGGCCGACCCCGCCGCAGACCTGACCGTCGACCTGCTGGTCGGCCAGGTGCGGGCCGCCGTCGACGAGCTCCTCGGCTCCGACGCCGCCTTCGACCTGCTGGGCTACTCGCTCGGCGCCGTCGTCGCCGGGCAGCTGGCCGCCGATCTCGGTCGCCGCGTGGAGAACCTCGTGCTCGTGGCCGGCTGGGCGACGACGGATGTCCACCAGCGCCTGCGCAACGAGGTCTGGCGGCACCTGTACGCCACGAGCCCTGATGCCCTGGCCCGTTACACGGCCTTCTGCGGCCTGTCCCCGCTGGCCCTGCGCTCCCTGACCCCGGCCATGCTCGACGGGGCGCTCGCCTCCCTGACCGCGGACGAGTTCACCGCCCGGCAGATGGACCTGAACGCCCGCGTGGACGTCGCCGACCGTCTCTCCGCCGTCACCGCGCGGACACTGATCGTCTCCTGTGCCGAGGACATCATGGTCCCGCCCCATCACCAGTACGAGCTGCTCGGCATCATCGACGACGCACGGCTGACGACCATGACGAGCGGCCACGCCTTCTTCCTCGAGCGCCCGGCCGAACTCATGCAGATCGTCGACCTGCACCTGCGCGAGCCCGACCGCCACCCGGCCGGCGCGATCATCCCCGAGACCCACGCCTGAGAGAGGGGCCAGCCATGACCACCACCACGACCACCACCACCGACGTGCGCCCCGCACCGCGCGACGAGTCCGCCGAGATCCTCATCATCGGCTCCGGATTCGCCGGCCTCGGCATGGGCGCCCAGCTGCGGCGTCGCGGCCGCGAGGACTTCCTCATCCTGGACCGCGCCCAGCAGGTCGGCGGGACCTGGAGGGACAACACCTACCCGGGCGCCGCATGCGATGTCCCGAGCCACCTCTACGGCTTCTCCTTCGCCCCGAACCCGCAGTGGTCGGGCTTCTACACGCCGGGCCCGGAGATCCAGGACTACCTCGTGCGCTTCTCCGAGGACGAGGGCCTCACCCCGCACCTGCGTCTCGGGGCGGACATGCTCGAAGCGCACTGGGACCCCGAGACGGAGCGGTGGACGGTGCGGACCCCGCGCGGGACCTACACGGCACGCTGGCTCATCATGGGCACCGGGCACCTCGCCGACCCCCGCCTGCCGGACGTCCCGGGTCTCGACGCCTTCGAGGGCGAGGTCATCCATTCCGCCCGCTGGGACCACACGGTGGACCTGGAGGGCAAGCGTGTCGCCGTCGTCGGCACCGGCGCCTCCGCGATCCAGGTCATCCCCGAGCTGGCGGCGACGGCGGCCGAGCTCGTCGTCTTCCAGCGCACCCCCGCGTGGGTCACCCCGCGCGTGGTCAAGCCGTATTCCGCGGCCGTGCGGCGCATGTTCGAGCGCGCCCCGCACACCATGCAGCGCGAGCGCGATGACATCTTCTGGTTCGCCGAGTCGAGCTATGCCCAGCGCCGCGGTGTGCCGGCCGCACTGGACCAGGTCCGGGCCCAGGCCCTCGGGCACCTGGCCGCCGCGGTCTCCGACCCCGAGCTCCGCGAGCGCCTCACGCCGCGGTACCTGCCGGGCTGCAAGCGGGTGCTCGTCTCCAACGACTACTACCCGGCCATGGCCCGGGACAACGTCACCCTGGAGGACAGCGCGCTGGACCGCGTCGAGGGGAGCCGGCTGTTCGGCGTGAGCGGTCACGGGTACGAGGTCGACGTCGTCGTCCTCTGCACCGGCTTCGAGGCGGCCCAGCCGCCGTTCGCCGAGCGCGTCCACGACGGTGAGGGCCGTTCCCTGGCCGATCACTGGAGCAGCGGCATGGCGGCGTTCGACTCCACGGCCGTGGCGGGATTCCCGAATCTGTTCGCCATCAACGGGCCGAACACCTCGCTGGGGCACAACTCGATCGTCTACATCATCGAGTCGCAGATCGCGTACATCGTGGAGGCCCTGGACCGGGCGGATCACGAGGGAATCCGGACGATGGTCCCCGAGGCACTTGCCCAGGAGGACTACGTGGACCGTCTCCAGGAGCGGGCCGCCACCTCGGTGTGGCTCGTGGACGGCGGCTGCCACTCCTGGTACGTGGACCCCCGCTCTGGCAAGTTGACGCTGATCTGGCCCGACTACGCCTACGACTTCCGCGCCCGCAACGGCCACTTCACCGGGGAGGGCTTCCTCTCCTCGGCGAGCGAGGATCCCGAGCCCATGCCGGTGCGCGAGCCCAAGCGATCGGTCGCGCTGATCTGAGCCGGCCCGCCCCGGGAGCAGGAGGCCGGGTGGGGTCGTCCGTAGACTGACCCCACCCGACCGTCGTCCTTCTGGAGGAGTCTGCGCATGCGCGTCCACATCGCCACCGACCACGCCGGCATGGAGCTGTCCGCCCACCTGGTGGAGCACCTCACCGCCGCCGGCTACGAGATGGTGGACCACGGACCCACCGAGTACGACCCGCAGGACGACTACCCGGGCTTCTGCATCAACGCCGCCCGCGCCGTCGTCGCCGACCGCGAGCAGGGACTCGACTCGCTCGGCATCGTGCTGGGCGGCTCCGGCAACGGCGAGCAGATCGCCGCCAACAAGGTGGTCGGCGTCCGCGCCGCCCTGGCCTGGAACCTGGACACGGCGCGGCTGGCCCGCCAGCACAACGACGCGAACGTCGTGGCCGTCGGCGGTCGGCAGCACTCGCTCGAGGAGGCCACCGAGCTCATCGAGGCCTTCCTGACCGAACCGTTCTCCCAGGACGAGCGCCACGTGCGCCGCATCGCGAAGATCGCGCACTACGAGACCACCGGAGAGGTGCTGATGTGAGTGCCTGAGGGCCACTCCGTCCACCGTCTCGCGCGCCAGTTCACCGACGTCTTCGGCGGACGCCGGATCCGCGCCACGAGTCCGCAGGGCCGCTTCGCCGAGGGGGCCGCCCTGCTCGACGGCCAGGTCCTCGAGCGCGCCCGGGCCCACGGCAAGCACTTCTTCGCCGACGTCTCCGGCGGCCACGTGCTCCACGTGCACCTGGGCATGTACGGGGCGTGGACCTTCGGCGGGGATCAGGACTTCGCGGCCGCGTCCTCGATCGGCGCACCCCGCCGGATCGGCGAGCGGGAGGTCCACGACGACGGCGCCCCGGCCGCCGAGCCCGACCGCGACGCCGACGGCTGGGTCCAGCCCCCGCCGCCGGCCTCCACGGTCCGGCTGCGACTGCGCGCCGAGTACGGCTGGGCCGACCTGATCGGCGCGAGCCGGTGCCGCGCACTCACCCGGGCCGAGGCTGCCGATGTCGTCGCCGGTCTCGGCCCGGATCCGCTCAACGACGACGATCCCGCGCCGTTCTACGACCTCGCACGGCGGACACGACGGCCGATCGGTGTCGTGCTGATGGACCAGGGGGCCGTCAGCGGGATCGGCAACATCTTCCGGGCCGAGGCGCTGTTCCGCGCCGGCATCGACCCGTGGCGGCCGGCCCGGGAGGTCTCTGCACCGGACCTGGCATTCCTCTGGGCGGACAACGCCGCGCTGATGCGGGAGGGCGTGCGGCTCGGGCGGATCGTCACCACCCGGCCGGAGCACCGGCCCGGGGTGCCCGCCGAGGCCGCGTGGCCCGAGCACGCGAACTACGTGTACCAGCGGCAGGGCCTGGCCTGCCTCGTGTGCGGGCGCGAGACGATCGTGGTGGAGGAGATGGCGGCCCGGAAGCTCTACCGGTGCCTCACCTGTCAGAGCTGAGGGGCCTGTAGCAGGCCCGACCGGGCACAGCGGTCAAGGAACCGGCGCGGACGACGACCCACCCGAAAAAGTCATGAGCCGGGCCATCGTGTGCACACGATGACCCGGCTCATCAGGTCCGGAGGGGATGACGGGAATCGAACCCGCGTAGCCAGTTTGGAAGACTGGGGCTCTACCATTGAGCTACATCCCCGCGGGGCCGCGCTCGGCGCGGACCAGCGGCTGACACCGTATCACGGCGGGCCCGCGTCGGCCGTGGGGGAAGAGGCACGATGCACGGCTCCCGTCCCGCCCTCCGCAGGGCCGCGTCCGCCCTCGCCGGCCGTCATCCCCTGTCTCTGCGCGGCGCGACCGTCCTCGTGACGGGCGGCGCGTCCGGCATCGGCCGACTGATCGCCCTGGGGGCAGCCCACCGCGGCGCGGGCCGCGTGGTCGTCTGGGACCTCGACCTGCAGGGGGTTGAGGCCGTCGCCGCCGAGATCCGGTCTCAGGGCGCGGACGCCCGGGCCGAGCGCGTGGACGTGACGGATGCGGCCACCGTCGAGGCCGCCGCCGCCGGCGCCGGAGAGGTGGACGTCGCCGTGAACAACGCGGGCGTCGTGACAGGCGCGCCCCTCGAGGACGCCACGGAGGAGGGCATCCGCCGCACCTTCGAGGTGAACGCACTCGCGCCGTACTGGCTGACCCGGGCGGTCCTGCCCGGAATGCGGGCCCGGGACCGCGGGGCCGTGGTCACGGTGGCCTCGGCCGCGGGGTTGGTCGGCGTCGCACGTCAGACGGACTATTCCGCCACCAAGCACGCCGCGGTCGGCTTCGCCGAGTCCCTCGCCGCGGAGCTGCGCAAGGACGGCAGCCGCGTCACCTCCCTGGCCGTCTGCCCCTTCTACGTCGACACGGGGATGTTCGCGGGCGTGCGCAGCCGGGTGCCCTGGCTGCTGCCCGTGTTGGATCCGCACCACGTGGCGCAGGAGGTGTTGGACGCCGTCGAGGCCGGCCGCACGCGTCTGCTGCTGCCGCGCGCCGTCGGCCTGATCGCCCCCCTGCGCGCCCTGCCGGCGCCCGTCTTCGACCGCGCGATGGACGTCCTCGGGGTCAACGCCACGATGGACGGCTTCACGGGCCGGCGGTCGCGGCTTTTCGCGGGGCGCGAGACGGCGCGCTAGGATTCCACAGTCTGCCCTCGGGCAGTCCCTCGGGTGTCCGGCGAGCCTCCACCGCGTGAGCCCGCCGGCGTCGGGGACGACGGCGGGGTGTAGCTCAGCTTGGTAGAGCGCGCGCTTTGGGAGCGTGAGGCCGCAGGTTCAAATCCTGTCACCCCGACTCGACGTCAAGACCATCCACCACCACCAACAGGAGTCATCCGTGGTCAAGTCCACCGCAGAGAACCTCAGCCCGACCCGCGTCAAGCTGACCGTCGAGGTGCCGTTCGAGGAGGTGAAGCCCGCCCTGGACAAGGCGTTCAAGGACATCGCCAACCAGGTGCAGATCCCGGGCTTCCGCCAGGGCAAGATCCCGGCGCGTCTGATCGAGCAGCGCTTCGGCCGCGAGGTCGTCGTGGACCAGGCCGTCAACGAGGGTCTGAACACCTGGTTCTCCGCCGCCATCGCCGAGGCTGAGCTCACCCCGATCTCCCGCCCCGAGGTCGACGTGACCGCCACCCCGGACGCGGAGAACGCCGAGGGCCCGGCGGTCTTCACCGCCGAGTTCGACGTGCGCCCGACCATCGAGCTGCCCGACTACAAGGGCCTCAAGGTGACGGTGGAGCCCGCCCAGGCCACCGAGGAGGACGAGCAGAAGGCCCTCGACGCCCTGCGCTCGCGCTTCGGCTCCCTCAAGGACGTGGACCGCCCGGCCGCCCAGGACGACTTCGTCACGATGAACCTGACCGCCACGGTCGACGGCGAGCAGGTCGACCAGGCCGAGGGCCTGTCCTACCAGGTGGGCGCCGGCACCATGCTCGAGGGCATCGACGAGGCCCTCGACGGCCTGTCCGCCGGCGAGGACGCCACCTTCGAGACCACGCTCAACGGCGGCGAGCATGACGGCGAGACCGCCGTGGTCAAGCTGGAGCTGACGGCCGTCAAGGAGCGCGAGCTGCCCGAGGCCGACGACGAGTTCGCCCAGCTGGCCTCCGAGTTCGACACCATCGCCGAGCTCAAGGAGGACCTGAAGAAGCAGGCCGCCGAGGAGGCCGTGAACCGCCAGGGCGTCGAGGCCCGCGACAAGGTCCTCGAGGAGCTGGCCAAGCTCGTCGAGGTCCCGGTGCCGGACGGCGTCATCGCCGAGCAGGTCGAGCAGCACTTCTCCGCCGGCGGCCACACCGCGGGCGACGACCACGACACCGCCGAGCACCGTGCCGAGCTCGAGCAGAACACCCGCGAGGCGTTCGCCAACGAGATCATCCTGGACGAGGTCGCCGAGGCCGAGGAGGTCACGGTCGACCAGGGTGAGCTGATCGAGTACATCATCGCCACCTCCTCCGAGTACGGCATGGACCCGAACCAGTTCGCCATGATGCTCGACCAGGGCGGGCAGATCCCGATGATCATGGGCGAGGTCCGCCGCCGCAAGGCCCTGGCCAAGGTCCTCGAGTACGCCGAGGTCACCGACACCGACGGCAAGGCCGTGGACCTCACGGCGTTCGTGACCCCGGGCGGCCAGGAGGCCCTCGACGCTGAGGCCGAGGCGACCGAGGCAGAGGGCGCCGAGGCGGCCGAGCAGGCCTGATCCCGGCCGGTGGGGGCGCACCCCCGCCGAGCCACGACGACGGCGCCCCCGACCACGCCGGCGGGGGCGCCGTCGTCGTCCCGAGGTCACGGTGGGCGGCCCCGGGCAGGGCCCGCGACAACCTGCGCCAACAGCGAAACGCCGACGGCGTCCCGCGCGCTGGCCCGGACGCCCGGCTAGTGTCGGACTCGATCAGGGACCCGTCCGTCCGCGCGAGCGGCCGCCGTTCGGGGGGCCCGTGGACATCTCGACAGGAAGGCGGAAGTGATGACCGACATCACCCCCAGCATGCGTTCGGTGGACCCGGCGCAGCGCGAGGATTTCCTCTACACCCAGCTGCTGAAGTCGCGCATCGTCTGGCTGGGCGAGGACGTCCGTGACGACAACGCCAACGCGATCTGCTCCCAGCTGCTCCTGCTCTCGGCCGAGGACACGGAGAAGGACATCTACCTGTACATCAACTCCCCGGGCGGCTCCGTCACCGCGGGCATGGCGATCTACGACACGATGCAGTACATCCCCAACGACGTCGTGACGGTGGCCACCGGCCTCGCCGCGTCCATGGGCCAGTTCCTGCTCGCCTCGGGCACCAAGGGCAAGCGCTACGCCACCCCCCACGCCCGCGTGCTGATGCACCAGCCCTCCGGCGGCATCGGCGGCACCGAGTCGGACATCCGCATCCAGGCCCAGCTGATCCTGCACATGAAGCAGGTGATGGCGGAGCTGACCGCCGAGCAGACCGGCCAGTCCGTGGAGACCATCCTCGAGGACAACGCGCGTGACAAGTGGTTCACCGCGCAGGAGGCCCTCGAGTACGGCTTCATCGACCACATCGCCGACCGTGCCGCGTCCGTGACCGGCGGCGGCGGCGTCCGGGGCTGAGCCCGGCCCGGACCGTCCCGACCCTCTCCAGGAGACCAAGAATGACCCAGTTCCCCGCCGGGCTCCCCACCGGGATGCCCTCCCTGCCCACGCCGGACGCGCGCTACATCCTCCCGCAGTTCGAGGAGCGCACCCCCTACGGCTTCAAGCGCCAGGACCCCTACGCCAAGCTCTTCGAGGACCGCATCGTCTTCCTCGGCGCGCAGGTGGACGACGCGTCGGCCGACGACGTGATGGCCCAGCTGCTCGTGCTCGAGGCGATGGACTCCGAGCGTGACATCACCCTGTACATCAACTCGCCGGGCGGCTCGTTCACGGCCATGACGGCGATCTACGACACCATGCAGTTCATCCGCCCCGAGGTGCAGACCGTGTGCCTGGGCCAGGCCGCCTCCGCCGCGGCCGTGCTGCTGGCCGCGGGCGCCCCCGGCAAGCGTCTGGCGCTGCCCAACGCGCGCGTGCTGATCCACCAGCCGGCGATGCAGGGCGACCGCGGCACCGCCACGGACCTGGAGATCCACGCCCAGGAGATCAACCGGATGCGCGTGTGGATGGAGGAGACGCTGGCCTCCCTCACCAACCGCACGCCCGAGGAGGTCTCGCAGGACATCGACCGGGACAAGTTCCTCTCGGCCGAGCAGGCCCTCGAGTACGGCCTTGTGGACGAGGTCCTCGCCTCCCGCAAGATCACCCGCCCGTCCGCCTGACCGACGACGCCCGCCGAGGGGTCCGGCCGCGCGGCCGGACCCCTCGACGCCGACCGGGGACCCGGTCCCTTAACGTGTCCGTCCACGGCCGTATGCTGGACGGAATCTGACAGCGACGCCGCCCGCGCGGGGCGGACGTCTCCGCCCGGCCCCCGAGGAGTACCACCATGGCGCGTATCGGAGAGAGCGCTGACCTGCTGAAATGCTCGTTCTGCGGGAAGAGCCAGAAGCAGGTGCGCAAGCTCATCGCCGGCCCGGGTGTCTACATCTGCGACGAGTGCATCGAGCTGTGCAACGAGATCATCGAGGAGGAGCTCGGCGAGGCGGCGGAGGCGGACGAGACCGTCCTGCCCACCCCGCAGGAGATCTTCGACCACCTCGAGAGCTTCGTGATCGGCCAGGAGGCGGCCAAGCGTTCCCTCGCCGTCGCCGTGTACAACCACTACAAGCGCGTGCGTGGGCCGCAGGCGCGGAGCGGTGACCTGGCCGACCGCCTCACCGAGCGGGACGACCTGGCGGACGTCGAGGTCGGCAAGTCGAACATCCTCATGGTCGGCCCCACCGGCTCCGGCAAGACGTATCTCGCGCAGACCCTCGCCCGGCGGCTCAACGTCCCGTTCGCGGTCGCGGACGCCACCAGCCTCACCGAGGCCGGCTATGTGGGCGAGGACGTGGAGAACATCCTCCTCAAGCTCATCCAGGCCGCGGACTACGACGTGAAGAAGGCCGAGCAGGGCATCATCTACATCGACGAGATCGACAAGATCTCGCGGAAGTCCGAGAACCCCTCCATCACCCGGGACGTCTCCGGCGAGGGCGTGCAGCAGGCCCTGCTGAAGATCCTCGAGGGAACGGTGGCGTCGGTGCCGCCGCAGGGCGGACGCAAGCACCCCCACCAGGAGTTTCTGCAGATCGACACGTCCAACGTGCTGTTCATCGTGGCGGGCGCGTTCGCGGGCCTGGACGAGATCATCGGTTCCCGCGCCGGCCGCAAGGGCATCGGGTTCGGCGCGCCCCTGAACCACCTGGGCGCGGGGGACGTCACCTACGCGGACGTGCGGCCGGAGGACCTGTTGAAGTTCGGCCTCATCCCCGAGTTCATCGGCCGCCTGCCCGTGATCACCACCGTCGAGGACCTCACGCACGAACAGCTCGTGCGGGTGCTGACCGAACCGAAGAACGCCCTGCTCAAGCAGTACCAGAAGATGTTCCTCATGGACGGCGTGGAGCTCGAGTTCGAGCAGGACGCCCTGGACGCCGTCGTCGCCCAGGCCGAGGCCCGCGGCACCGGCGCCCGCGGCCTGCGTTCCATCATGGAGAACGTCCTCAAGCCCGTGATGTTCGAGCTGCCCTCCCGCTCGGACGTGGGCACGGTCGTCATCTCCGGGGACGTGGTGCGCGGCGAGGCCGAGCCCACGCTCATCCCGGCCGAGGTGGAACGACGTCGACGCGGCCGGAGCGCCTGACCGCCGTCGCCCAGCAGGACCGACCGGAGCCGAGACGGCTCCCTGACCGCAAGGAGCACAGCATGACCGACACCACGCAGCAGCCCACCGTCGACTTCTATTTCGATGCCACGTGCCCGTTCGCCTGGATCACCTCCCGGTGGATCCTGGAGGTCCAGAAGGTGCGCGACGTGCGGGTGGTCTTCAAGATCATGTCGCTCGCCGTCCTGAACGAGGGCCGCGACCTGGACCCCGGCTACCTGGCCCGCCTCGAGAAGGCCTGGCTGCCGGCCCGCGCCGCCGTGCAGGTGCGCGAGCGGCACGGTGCCGAGGCGCTCGGCCCGTGGTACACCGCGGTCGGCACCCGCATCCACGAGCAGGGCCGCACGGACTACGAGGCCGTGGTGGCCGAGGCCCTCGAGGAGCTCGGCCACGACGCGGACATCCTGGACGCCGCCCGCACCGACGTGGCCGACGAGCAGCTGCGCGCCAGCCAGAAGGAGGCGGAGGACCTCGTGGGCAACGACGTCGGCACGCCTGTCGTGGCGTTCAACGGCACGGCCTTCTTCGGTCCCGTGATGACCCGCATCCCGCGCGGCGAGGAGGCGGGCCGCATCTTCGACGGCGCCGTCGCCCTGGCCGACTTCCCGTACTTCTACGAGATCAAGCGGGCCCGCACCACGGATCCGCAGTTCGACTGAGCCCTCCCGGCTCGCACGAGACCGGCCCCACACCTTCAGCGCGAAGGTGTGGGGACGGCGTCGTCGGGGTGCGGGCCGGCAGTGGTCAGCTGCGCGCCACCCGGCCGGCCGCGCGGATCAGGGGGACCTGCAGGGGCAGCCGCCCGAGGGAGACCAGTTGCGCCGGCCAGGGCCGGCGTCGCCACTGCCAGGCCATCCACGCATTGCCGGGCCACACGCCGAGGAAGAGCGCCTGCGCGGCGCGTCCGCCCGCGCGCCGGGTGCGCGGGACGGCCAGCAGACCCGCCACGGCCAGC
>NZ_RBLN01000354.1:0-1910 GCF_003989405.1 Micrococcus sp. HSID17227
GGACTTGTGCTCTTCCGATCTCCGCGTCGCGCAGCGCGGCCGCAGTGCCGACGCGGCGATCAAGGCCCGGCGCCGCCACACCCTCGGCGTACTCGACCGGGAGCTCGAGCGGGTGCGCGCCCGCCACGGGTGCACGGCGGCCGCCGAGGAGGTGGAGTTCGCCCTGCGCCGCATGGTGAACCAGCTCCTGCACGAGCCCAGCGTGCGCGCCAAGCGGCTCGCCGCCGAGGGTCGGCTCGATCGCTATGAGGACGCCCTCGAGGCGGTCTTCGGGATCGAGGCCCCCGGCCGCCCCGCCCCCGCCGTGGGCACGGTCGAGGCGGTCTGCCCCGCGCACGAGGACGAGGGCGGCGCCGCGCGCATCGCGTGAGCCCGCCCCGCGCCAGGAGGACCCCGTGACCGACCACCCCGCCACCGCGCCCGAGGAGCCCGGGCGAGGCCGTCGTCTGCCCCGGCACGAGCGCCGTCGCCAGCTGCTGGACTGCGCCCGCGCGGTCTTCGCCGCCGAGCGGTACGCGGGGGCCTCCATGGAGCAGATCGCCGAGCGGGCCGAGGTCTCCAAGCCGGTCCTCTACCAGCACTTCCCCAGCAAGCACGAGCTCTTCCTCGAGCTGCTGGACGCCGAGGTCGCGAGCCTGCGCGCGCTCCTCGAGGCGGCGATGGACACCCGCCGGGACAACCGCGAACGGGTGCGGGCCACCGTCGCCGCCGTGTTCGAGTACATGGCCTCCCCCGAGCGGACCCACCGCCTCATCTTCGACTCCGGCATCGACGGGGACCCGGAGGTGCGCACGCGCAGCGAGGCCGTCCACCGGCTGCTCTCCTCCGAGGTCGCGCGCACCATCCGCGCGGACACCACCGTGGCCGAGGCCGAGGCCGACGTGCTCTCCCGCGGACTCGTCGGCTACCTCCTGGGCGCCGCCCGCCACTGGGCGGACCGGCTCGACGCCGACGCGCGCCCCGCCGCGGCCGAGATGGCCCGCACGGTGGACGCGCTCGTCTGGCGCGGGCTCGCCTCGCTGCCCTCCGCGGACGACGCGCCGCGCTGACCCGGCCGTCCGGCCCGTTTCGCCCGCGGGTGAACCTCGGGGGCGCCCGTCCACCCCGCCGAGCGGTCCCGTAGGCTGACGGCGGACCGCACAGGACGCGACGAAGAGAAGAGGTTCCCCATGGAGATCCGCATCGGTGTGCAGCACGTCGGCCGCGAGGTCGTCATCGACAGCGAGCAGTCGGCGGACGAGGTCCGCTCCCTCGTGGACGCCGCCGTCGCCGACGGCACCCCGCTGGTCCTGACGGACGCCAAGGGCCGCCAGGTGGTCGTCCCCGGCGACCGCATCGGCTTCGTGGAGATCGGCGCGAAGAAGTCGGGCCCGCTCGGGTTCGCCGCCTCCTGACCCGCCCCGCACGCCCCGGTGATCCGCCGGGGCGTGCGTCGTCTCGGCCCCCTGCCCAGGAGCATCGCCATGTCCCCTCACGCCCTCGGCCTCCGCGGCCCCGCCGACCCGGCCCTGCTCGAGGTGGCGCTCGCCGCGCCCGTCCGGCGCCGCGCCCGCGACTCGAGCGAGGACCTCGTGGGCCGCCTGCTGGACATCGTGGGGCTGGCCAACCGGGCCGGTGGGGTGGACCGGGCGGAGCTGCGCGCGCGTCTCGGGGTCACCGACGAGCGCCTCGACGCCGACCTCGAGACGCTGCGCTACTGCGGCATGCCCGAGCGCGACTTCCCCGGCTTCCAGTTCGAGGTGGCGGAGGTGGCCGGCCGCGTCCACGTGGAGCGCGCCGCCGACCTGGCCGGGGGCGTGTGGACCCAGGAGCAGCAGGAGCTGGCCGGGGCCGACGGCGGCCTCGAGGTGCTCGCCTCCAAGGGCGCCCACATCACCGTCCCGCGCGACCGCATCCGCGCCGACGCCGCC
>NZ_RBLN01000355.1:0-1730 GCF_003989405.1 Micrococcus sp. HSID17227
TCCTGCCCGCGCTCGTGGAGACGATGCGGCTGTCCGGACTCGAGGTGTCCCTGCTGGAGACCGGCACGCCCCGCCGTGCGCTGCCGGCGGGCGGCGAGCTGGCCGCGTACCGGATCGTGCAGGAGGCGCTGACCAACACGCTGCGCCACGGCGGGCCGGACGCGGACGCGTTCGTCACGCTCGCCTGGACGGCGCGCGGCCTGGACCTGCAGATCGACGACGACGGCCGCGGCGCCGCCGCCGACCCCGCCACCCGGGGCAGCGGCCAGGGTCTGCGGGGGGCCGCCGAGCGGACGGCCCTGTTCGGCGGGACGCTCGAGACGGGGCCGCGCGTCGGGACCGGGTACCGCGTGTCCGCCCACCTGCCGTACTCGGCGGTGTGAGGGGTGGCCGCCCCCGCGCCGCCCGCTCACCCCGTCCGACTTGAGAGGATGAGCCCATGAGCTCCGAGGAGACCGCCCCCGTCTGCGTCGCCCTGGTGGACGACCAGGCCCTGATCCGCTCGGGGCTGGCCATGCTCGTGGAATCGCAGCCGGACCTGATGGTCGTGGCGGAGGCGGCCAGCGGGCGCGAGGCGGTGGCGTCGGTGTCCGTGACGGGCGCCGACGTCGTGCTGATGGACGTGCGCATGCCGGAGATGGACGGCATCGAGGCCACCCGCGCCCTGCTGCGCCGGCCGGACGCCCCGCGCGTCGTGGTGCTGACCACCTTCGACCTGGACGAGTACGCGTTCGATGCGATCGAGGCGGGCGCCAGCGGCTTCCTGCTCAAGGACGCCCCGCCCGAGGAGCTGCTCGCCGCGATCCGCACGGTGCACCGGGGCGACGCCGTGATCGCCCCGTCCACGACGCGCCGGCTCCTGACGCACATGGCCCCGCGCCTGCGCTCGGACCAGGTCCGCAGCGCGGAGTGCGAGGAGCAGCAGGCGGCGGTGGCGTCGCTGACCCCGCGCGAGCGCGAGGTGCTGGTGCACATGGCGCAGGGCGCCGCGAATCTGGAGATCGCCGCCGAGCTCGTGCTCTCCGAGGCCACGGTGAAGACGCACGTCGGCCGGGTGCTGGCCAAGCTCGGCGCCCGCGACCGCGTGCAGGCCGTGCTCATCGCCCACCGCGCGGGCCTCGTGCAGTTCTGACCCGCAGTTCCTCCCCGGCCCGCTCCCGCTCCATCCCTGCCCCAGTCCCTGCCCCACCCCTCGTTGAGGCCCGCGGACACGCCGCTACGCCGACGTCGTAGCGGCGTGTCCGCGGGCCTCAGCAGTCGGCCTGGGCGCTGGGACCCCTCCCTGAGGCCCTCCTCAGACGTCTGTCAGTACAATCACAGGTCATACCTGGGTATGAGTCGGGCGGCCCGAAGTTCATCCTCATGGCCCTGCCGGTGCGCCCACCCCCTCCGCGATGCTGGACGCAGGCCCCGCAACGGGTCCGCCGCCGGGGTGCACGCGCCGACGGACGCCCCCGGCCCGACGCGCACTGGAGGAGAGGCACCATGACCGGCAGCATCCTGGACCAGCCCACCCCGACGACGTCCCGCGCCTCCGACGCAGCCACCGAGCAGGCGCAGCGGGACAGCGAATGCGTGGCCTTCTTCGTCGCGCTGGTGACGGCCGCCGTCGTGATGCTGGGCCTGAGCCTGTTCACGGGCGTCGAGGGGCTGCTCCGCCTGGCGCTCACCGCGGGCGCCGGCCTGCTCGCCGGCGCCGTCGCGTGGGCCACCGCCCGCCCAGATCGGAG
>NZ_RBLN01000356.1:0-1405 GCF_003989405.1 Micrococcus sp. HSID17227
TCGGACCTCTCCGACTCCGACGCCTCGCAGCGTGAGGCCAGCCGCGGCAACGTCGCCCGGGCGATCGTGGCCGTGCTCGATGAGCCGGGCACGGTGGGCCGGAAGATCGACTTCGTGGACGGCGACGTGCCCGTGGCCGAGGCCGTCCGCGGCGACTGACGCGCCGCCGCCGTCGTCGGCCCCTCCCACCCGCGC
Organism: Micrococcus sp. HSID17227; assembly: GCF_003989405.1. NCBI lineage: Bacteria > Bacillati > Actinomycetota > Actinomycetes > Micrococcales > Micrococcaceae > Micrococcus > Micrococcus sp. HSID17227. The sequence continues at coordinate 196 of NZ_RBLN01000356.1, forward strand.
TTTCGAACGTGAAAGGGGGCGAATGGGGGCTTTCGAACGTGAGATAGGCCCTCTCTCACGTTCGAAAGCGCCGGGGACCGCCCTCGCTCAGGCCGGGCCGAGGCGGCGGTCCACGGTGCCGAGCACGCCCATGAGCCCGGTGAAGCCGGCCAGGATCCCGGCGAGCACGACGCCCACGCTGCGTCGGCCGAGCCGCGGCACGTCCAGGAACGGGTACGGGTACCAGTCGATGCGGGGCCCGCGCGCCATGGTCGCCGCCGCCCACATCAGCGGGATGACCGAGGCCAGCCCGGCGCGCCGCGGCGTGATCTGCCCGCGGGGGTCGCACAGCGCCCACACCGCCGGGGCGAGCACGGGGTTGACGATGTGCTGCAGCGCGTCGTTGAACCGGTAGAGGAAGGTGTCCTGCTCGCGGCCGCGCAGCACCGCGTTGTAGACGATCCCCGTGACCATCACCGAGCCGAGTCCGGCGGTGCGCACGGCCCAGAACGCGTCCGACGTGGGCGCCTCACGACGCGCGGCCAGCGTCAGCGACGTGCCCGCGACCAGCGCGTTGGACAGCCACGTGAAGTACGCCGGCTGGTTGAGGGCGTGGGACCAGCCCGCGGGGAACCCGCCCTGATAGCCGACGCCCGGGATCACCATGGAGTCCTTGGACATCCCGATGGGGAACGAGGTCAGGCACCCGATCAGCGGCAGTGCCCCCGAGACCTGCCACGCCAGGCGGGTCCGACGGTCCACCGGCGGCACGGGACGCGGCTGCAGCCGGGACACGACGGCGTGCGCGATCCGCCCACGGACCCCCTGCGGGGCGGGGCGGGTGCGGCGGAGGGAGGGCAGGCTGACGCGGAGGGTGGAAAGGGGCATGGGGGTCGTCCTCGAACAGCGGGGTCAAGGGATGAGACCGCCCATTGTCACATGAACAGCAGTTGAACGAAAGGGAGCGAGACGGAGAGCACCGCCACGCCCCCCCTCCTGCCCGCCCCGCCGCCTCAGTGGGCGCCGGCCTCCTCCAGCGGCAGGATGCGCTCCGGATCCTCGACCTCCACGCGCACGCCGTCCGCCTGCAGCCGGCGCACGCCCTCGGCGATCAGCCGCCGGCCGACGTCGTCGATCCGGTCCACCCGCGTGAGGTTGAGCACCACGGTGCGGATGGGCCCGTCGTTCTCATCTCGGGCGGCCACGGCGGCGGCCTCGTACACCGCCCCGC
>NZ_RBLN01000357.1:0-1595 GCF_003989405.1 Micrococcus sp. HSID17227
TCGCCGTGCCGCGGCGGTCGCCCGGGCTGGACGCCTGACCGCCCGAACGCACCGGCCCGCCGAGACAGCGAGTCTCGGCGGGCCGGTGCGCGGGCCCGGTGGCCGTCAGGACTCGAGCGGAGTGATCTCCCCGGAGAAGTGCGGGCGCCGGCGCCGCGCATCCCAGCCGTACACGCGCGTGCCGCCGTCGGGCCCGGGCTCGTAGCGGACGGCCACGGTGGTCGGCAGCACGACGGGCGCCTCGAAGTCGATGTGCCAGCGGAACCCGGCGCCGGCCGGCTCACGGCCCTCGAGCATCCGGGCGGCCAGGAACATCCCGTGGGCGATCGCGCCCTTCATGCCGAACAGTCGAGCCGAGACGCCCGTCAGGTGGATCGGGTTCCAGTCCCCGGAGACGCCCGCGTACCGGCGTCCGGCCCCCGTCCCGAAGCGCCACTGGGCGGTCGGCGTCGGGGGCACGAAGTCCGGGCGGGCGGGCCGCTCGGGACGCAGGCCGGAGAGGTGGACGCCCTTGGCGAGGTACCGGGAGACGCCCTCCCACAGCAGTGCCTCCCCGCCGTCGTCGCCGGGCCCCTCGACGGTCACGACGACGTCCACGGCCGTGCCCGCGTGGTGCGGGACGAGACCCACCGCACGCGCGGTGACGCGCAGGGCGGTCTCAGCCGGGACGGGCCGGTGGTGCAGGACCGTGTTGCTCAGGTGCACCAGCCCGGGCAGGGGCAGCGGGAACTCGGGGTCGGCCATCAGCTCCATGGCCGCGCCGAACACCTGGGTGTGCACCAGGACCGAGGGCAGGTCCGCCGGATCCGCGGACCCGACGGCCCCGCGCCACGCGGTCACGGCCTCGGCCGGGATGCGGTGGCCGGTCACGACCACCTGACGGTCCGGGAGCTCGCGGGGACGGCGCCGACGGACGACGGCGTCCGTGGCGGCCCGCCCGGCGGCCCGGACGTAGAGCCGGCCGAGGGAGGGCGGGGCGGACAGCTGCGTGGTCTGCATCCTCACGCCCCCAGCTTCGACTGGCCGCAGACCCGCAGTGTGGCCCCGTTGGTGCCGCCGGCGGCGTCCGAGGCGAGCCAGGCCACCGTCTCGGCCACGTCCTGCGGCAGGCCGCCCTGCTGCAGCGCGTTGAGCCGCCGGCCCACCTCGCGCGTGGCGAGCGGGATCTTCGCGGTCATCTCGGTCTCGATGAAGCCCGGGGCCACCGCGTTGATCGTGCCCCCGCGGGCCGCGAGGACCGGGGCGGACGCCGCAGTCAGGCCGATGACCCCGGCCTTCGAGGCCGCGTAGTTCGTCTGGCCGCGGTTGCCCGCGATGCCGGAGATGGAGGCGAGGCCCACGATGCGCAGCCCCTGACCCGCCACGTCCCGGGCGTCCTCGGCGAGGAAGGCCTCGTTCATGGCCAGCTGGGCCGTGGTGTTCACGGCAAGGACGGAGTCCCAGCGTGCGGCGTCCATGTTGGCCAGCATCCGGTCCCGGGTGATCCCGGCGTTGTGCACCACCACGTCCATCCGGCCGTGCCGGGTGCGGCAGTGCTCGAGGATGCGCGCGCCGGCGTCCGGCGCCGTGATGTCCAGCGCGAGCGCGGTGCCGCC
>NZ_RBLN01000358.1:0-1699 GCF_003989405.1 Micrococcus sp. HSID17227
TCCAGGCCCGGCAGGCGATGGACCTCGTCCTCGGCGCCCCGCACGCCCAGCAGCTCGAACGAGGCCTCGAGGGCGGTGGCCGCCTCGGCCGGCAGCGCGTCCGTCAGGAGCACGGGGCCGTCCGGGCCGGTGCCCACCCCCACCACGAGGGCGGAGGCGGTCAAGTCCTCCAGGGCGCGGGCGGTCAGGGTCGGGCGGTCCAGGGTGATCACGGACGGGCCTCTCTTCCGGGGGTGGGGGATGCGCCCGGCGGGGTGGGCCGGGCCGTCCCGCGTCATCCTAGCCAGAGGGCTCGCGCGCCCGTCCAGGGCGCGCGGGCGCGGAATAGGAGGGTGCCGTGCCGTGGTTGACTGACGCCAGAGGACAGGGAGGGATCCGCGTCCGCCGCCATCCGGGCGGCGGGGACGGCTCTCCCGCAGACGGACCACCGGAAGGGGAACGAGACGTGCAGGACGCCGCGCCGCTGTACACCCGTCATGAGGGGGCGCCCGTGCCCCCCGGCCTGGGCATGCTCGTGGCCCTGACCGGGCACATGGACGCGGGCCGGGTCGCTCGGCAGGTGCGGGCCGCGCTGCACGAGCACCTGACCCATCGGACCGTCGTCTCCTTCGACGTCGACTCGATGTTCGACTACCGCGCCCGGCGTCCCCGGCTCCGGTTCGACCGGGACCGCTACCGTGATCTGCGCCTGCCCGCGCTCGAGGTGCAGCTGGTCGAGGACCTGCTCGGCCACCCCTTCCTGCTGCTGTCCGGCCCCGAGCCGGACTTCCGGTGGCAGGCGGTGACGGAGGCCGTGCTCGGCCTCGCGCAGGAGTGGGAGGTGGACTCGCTCACCTTCCTCGACGCGGCCCCGCTGCCCGTGCCGCACACGCGGCGGCTCGGGGTCACGACCCACGGGTCCCGCGCCGACGCCGTCGAGGGGCTGTCCACCTGGAGCCCGGAGGCGGACATCGTCGCGGGGCTGCTGCAGATGCTCGAGCTGCGCGCCGAGGAGGCGGACCTGCCGACGGCGGGCTACACCGTCCATGTGCCGCACTACGTGGCCGAGGCGTCCTTCCCCCAGGCGGCCGTGGCCGCGCTCGAGTACGCGGGGGCCGCCATGGGGCTCATGCTGCCCTCGGACGACCTGCGAGACGCCTCGCGGGACATCGAGGCCGAGCTGGAGCGCCAGGTCTCCGGGTCCGGGGAGATCCAGCAGATGATCGCCGGCCTGGAGCGCAACTACGACCAGAACGCCGAGGACCAGGAGCGGTCGTTGCTCGAGACCGAGCAGGGCCTGCCCGACGGCGACGAACTCGCCTCCGCCGTCGAGGCGTACCTCGCCGCGCGGGACGCCGGCGGCGGGTCCGCTCCTGCACAGGAGGACGGACCCGGCCGTCCGTCCACCGGCGACGGGGACTGATCCCACCGCGGGCGCCCGGTCGGCCAGGGTGGCGGCATGGAAGCCCCCACCTCACTCGACGTCCCCGTCCTGCCGGCCCGCGGCCCGGAGGACCTGCTCGCCTACGTCGGCCACGCCCTCGGGCGGTTGCCCGAGGGCAGCCTGGTCCTCCTCACCCTGCGCGACGGGCGCCTGCGCGCCGTGGTGCGGGTCGACCTGCCTCCCGAGGAGGTCGACGTCGGCGCCTGGGCCTGCGCCGTGGCCGAGGTGTGCCGGCGGGACGCAGCCGCGGACGCGACGCTCTGCCTCGCGCAGATA
>NZ_RBLN01000359.1:0-1714 GCF_003989405.1 Micrococcus sp. HSID17227
TCGCCCCGCGCGCCTGAGGCCGGCGCCTCAGAACCCGAGGCTGCGTGCCTCCCGCCGCAGCGCGTCCGCCGAGGCGTGCAGCGCCCGCATCTCCGTGGCGTCCAGCTCGGTCTGGATCACGCGGGTCACGCCGCCGCGCCCCACCACGGACGGCAGGGACAGGGCGACGTCCGAGAGCCCGTGGACGCCGTCGAGCACGGTGGAGACCGGCAGAATGGCGTGCTGGTCGCGCAGGATCGCCTCGAGCAGGCGGGTCGTGGCCACGCCGACCGCGTACGTGGTGGCGCCCTTGCCCTGGATCACCTCGTACGCGGCGTGCACCACGGTGTCCGCCACCTCGTCCAGGTCGGCGCGGGCGAACAGCGGGTCGGCCGGCGTCGGCCACTCCAGGATGGGCGTCGGGCCGATGCGCGCCGAGCTCCACGCGGGGAACTCCGAGTCCCCGTGCTCGCCGAGGATGGCCGCGTGCACCGACGACGCGTGGACCTGCGCCCGCGACGCCAGCAGCCACCGCAGGCGGGACGTGTCCAGGAGGGTGCCCGAGCCGATCACCCGGCCGGCAGGCAGACCGGTGAGGCGCTGGGCCACCAGCGTGAGGACGTCCACGGGATTGGTGACGAGCACGATCAGCGCGTCCGGCGCGTGCGCCTGCACCTGGGGCAGCAGGCCGCGCAGGATCTCCACGTTGTGCGCGCCGAGGTCGAGGCGGGTCTGCCCCGGCTTCTGCTTGGCGCCGGCCGTGATCACCACGACCTCGCAGCCGGCCAGGACGTCCGGGTCCGCGCCGCCGCTCATCGCGGACGCGGAGGTGAACGGGGTGCCGTGGGCCAGGTCGAGGACCTCGGCGCGGACCTTGGGCTCGTCGATGTCGTAGAGGGCGACCTCGCGGGCGACGCCGCGGATCAGCGCCGCGTAGCAGATCGCGGTGCCGACGCCGCCGGCCCCCACGACGCCGACCTTGCGGTGGGCGGGTCCGAGGGACGCGGGGGCGGCGGGGGAGTGGGCGGGGGTGTGCTCGCTCATGCCTCGCAGGCTAGGGGTGTCCGGTCGGCCGACGGAACCACGAGGCCGCCCCGTCCCCCGGCGGGTGGGGCCGGGTCAGTCCTTCTTCTTGTCCGACTTCTTCTTGCCGGCCTTCTTCTCCGCCTTCTTGCGGGCCTTCTTCTCCGCCTTCCTGCGCTCCTTCTTCTCCTTCTTGGTCTCCCGGCGGGGCTCGTCGGCGGCGGCCTCGGAGTCCACGACGGCCTCCGGCGCCTCCGCCTCCTCCGGCCCGGCCGGATCCGCCGCGGGGGCGGACTCCGCCGCCTCGGCCAGCCGTGCCCGGTAGGAGCGCACGTGGGTGCGGTTGGCGCAGTTGGCCTCGTCGCAGAACCGCTTGGACCGGTTCCGGCTGGCGTCCACGAGCGCGTTCTCGCAGTCCTCGCCCTCGCACACGCGCAGGCGGGTCAGCTCGCCGTCCATCGCGGTCTCCGCCAGCGCGAGGGCGGCCATCGCGGCCAGCCGCTCCACCGCGTCGGCGGGGACCTGCGCCGGCCCCGAGGACTCAACGGCCCACGTGGCCATGACGGCATGGAACGCGGCGACGTGCTCCGGCGTCACCACGGCCATCATGCGCTCCTGCGACTCGGACATGAGGATCTCACCCGGGGTCAGCGTGGAGTCGCGCAGCAGCACGTCCGTCAGCTCCACGCGCATGCCGCCCTCGCCGTTGGAG
>NZ_RBLN01000360.1:0-1472 GCF_003989405.1 Micrococcus sp. HSID17227
TCCGGCCCTGTACGACATGCGCAGCTCCACCGGGCACACGTACGCGGCCCTGCCCGGGCGCGCCGGACGCATCGACGTGTACCGGCCGCCGGGCCAGGGCCCGTTCCCGGTCCTCGTGTGGAACGCGGGCTCCGGCTGGCGCAGCGATCGCGGCTACAGCGACGGTGTCGACGTCGCCCGCGGCCTGGTCCCGCACGGCTACGCCGTCGCCGCGTTCTCGGTGCGCAGCTCCAAGCAGGGCACGTTCCCCGCCCAGGTGGAGGACGCGACGGCGGCGGTCCGCTGGGTGCGGCGCAACGCCCCGGGCCTGCAGCTGGACGCGGGGCGGGTGGCCGTGGCCGGCTCGTCGTCGGGCGGTTGGAACGCCCTCATGGCCGGCCTCACGGGCGGACAGGACCTGGACCGCGAGCAGGTGCCGCTGCCCGGCCGGGAGGTGCCCGACGGCGGCCACGCGATCCCGGAGGAGGACCGCGTCCACGCGATCGTGGACTTCTTCGGCCCCACGGACTTCCTGACGATGAACCGCCAGATGCTCCCGGGCGCGTGCGCGGACTACAACCGCGCGAACCGGCTGAAGCACTGCCACCTCGACGACCGCAGCACCAAGTCGGACATGCTGGGGGTGCCGGTCCTGGCCTCGGGCGGCCTGACCCGGCTGGCCTCCCCGATCGCGCACCTGCGCCCGGACTCGCCGCCCCTGCTGGTCGTCCACGGGCGCAAGGACGTCACGGTGCCGTGGGGGCAGAGCCTCGAGCTGTACCGGGCCGCCGAGGCCGCCGGACTGCGCACCGCGTTCTACTCGGTGGCCGAGGGTGGCCACGACCTGGGCATGATGACCGCGAAGACCCGCAGCGCGGAGGTGCTCCGCAACGGTGTGCCGGCCAGCGCCGTGCACGCCTCCATCTCGTGGTCCGCGGTGGCCTCGTTCCTGGACGCCGTCCTGCCGCGCTGAGGCGGCGGCCGGACCCGCCCCGGCATGGCGAAAGCCCGGGAGCGCAGGGCTCCCGGGCTTCACATCTGGCGGTGACGGTGGGATTTGAACCCACGGTACGGGGTTACCGTACACAGCATTTCGAGTGCTGCACCTTCGGCCGCTCGGACACGTCACCAGACCAGAACACCCTACCCGAGCCGTGGCGGCGCGCCCAAACCGGCCGCCCGCCGTCGTCGGGCACGGGCGCGTTCAGTCGCGCTGTGCCGCGAAGAACCCCCGCAGCAGCGCCGCGCTCTCCTCGGAACGGACGCCGGCGCGGACCTGCACCTGGTGGTTGAAGCGGGGGTCGCGGACCACATCCAGCACCGAGCCGCACGCGCCCGCCTTCGGGTCCCACGCCCCGAATACGACGCGCGGGATGCGGGCCAGCAGCAGCGCACCGGCGCACATGGGGCAGGGCTCGAGGGTCACCACGAGGGTGCAGTCCGTCAGGCGCCAGCCGTCGCCCGCCCCGGCGGCGGCCCGCAGCTCCGCTCCG
>NZ_RBLN01000361.1:0-1662 GCF_003989405.1 Micrococcus sp. HSID17227
TCGCGGGGGCCGACGGCGCCCCGCTCGGCGCCGTGGACGTCGCCGTGGACGCCGACGATGGCACGCTGCTCGGCGCCGCCGTGTGGACCTCCCCCGCCGCCCCCCGCGGGGTCGACGTGCCGGGCCTGCTGGCGGGGCTGCCCACCGCGGTCGCCGTCCACGGCCGCCACACCCTCGCCCTGAAGCGGATCCAGGCCGCCTGCGAGCGTGCCCGCCCGGCAGGCCGGCACTGGTACCTTGAGGAGGTCGGCACCGTCCCGTCCGCCCGCGGGCGCGGGGCGGCGAGTGCGCTGGTGCGCCACGGCCAGCGCCGCGCGTCGGGTCTGCCCGTGCACCTCGAGGCGTCCGTGCCCGCCACCGTCCCGTTCTATGAGCGGCTCGGCTTCCGTGCGACCGGCCACGTGCCCGTGCCCGGGGGCGAGCCCCTGACCTGCCTGCGCTGGGAGGCCTGAGATGAGACACCCGATCCCCGACTACCTGGCGAGCCTGATCACCGAGCTCGGCGCCGTGAACCCGGGAGAGACGGCCCAGTACATCCCCGTGCTCGCGGAGGCGGACCCGGACCGCCTCGGCATCGCGCTGGCCACCCCCACCGGGCGGCTGCACTCCGCGGGGGACGCGGACGTGGAGTTCACCATCCAGTCCGCGTCCAAGCCGTTCACGTACGCGGCCGCGCTCGTGGACCGGGGCTTCGCCGCCGTGGACCGACAGGTGGGGCTGAACCCCTCGGGCGAGGCCTTCAACGAGCTCTCCCTCGAGGCGGAGTCGCACCGCCCGGACAACGCCATGATCAACGCGGGCGCGCTCGCGGTGCACCAGCTGCTGGTGGGGCCGGAGGCGAGCCGGAAGGAGCGGCTGGACCGGGCCGTGGAGATCATGTCCCTGCTCGCCGGGCGTCGGCTCGCGGTGGACCGGGAGACGTACGAGTCCGAGATGGCGGTCTCGGACCGCAACCTCTCCCTGGGGCACATGCTCCGCAGCTACGGGGTGCTGCAGGACTCGGCCGAGGAGATCGTGGCCGGGTACGTGGCGCAGTGCGCCGTGCTCGTCACCGCCAAGGACCTCGCCGTGATGGGCGCGTGTCTGGCCACCGGGGGCATCCATCCGATGACGGGTGAGCGCGTGCTGCCGTCCATCGTGGCGCGGCGCGTGGTGTCCGTGATGACCTCCTCCGGCATGTACGACGCCGCCGGGCAGTGGCTCGCCGACGTCGGGATCCCGGCCAAGTCCGGGGTGGCCGGCGGTGTGCTCGGCGCGCTGCCGGGCCGCGTGGGGATCGGCGTGTTCTCGCCGCGCCTGGACGAGGTGGGCAACTCGGCGCGCGGCGTGCTGGCGTGCCGCCGCCTCTCCGAGGACTTCCGGCTGCACCTCATGGACGGCGACAGCCTGGGCGGAACCGCCGTGCGCTTCGTGGAACGCGAGGGTGACCGCGTGTTCCTGCACCTGCAGGGCGTGATCCGGTTCGGCGGCGCCGAGGCGGTGCTGGACGCGCTCACGGACCTGCGCACCGGTGCGGAGAAGCCCGGCACCGGCTGGGCCGCCGTCACCGCAGCCCGCAAGATCGCCCTCATGTCCGCCGTCGGAAAGGGCCACCCGCTCAAGCACCGCCTCCTGGACGCGGCATCCGGCCTGGTCCAGCCGAAGTACCCCATGGGCGCGATG
>NZ_RBLN01000362.1:0-1604 GCF_003989405.1 Micrococcus sp. HSID17227
AGCACGGTGGCGGCCCCGATGACCACCCATCCGGCCCACGGCCACCAGCCGCCCACGAGCGGGGCCAGGGGCAGGAGCAGCAGGCCGATGCCCACGGTCTGCAGCACGGTCTTGAGCTTGCCGCCGCAGCCGGCCGGCATCACGAAGCTGGCGCCCTCGCGCACGCCGGAGGGCCAGCGCGTGGTGACGGTCTTCGTCTTGGTGTAGAACTTCAGCCCGTCCGTGCCGTGCTGGTTCAGGTCGCCGAAGCCGGAGGCCTTCCAGCCGCCGAAGGTGTAGTAGGCGATCGGCACGGGGATCGGCACGTTCACGCCGACCATGCCGGTGTCCACGCGGGTGGAGAAGTCGCGGGCGGCGTCGCCGTCGCGGGTGAAGATGGCCACGCCGTTGCCGAACTCGTGCTCGTTCACGAGCGTGAGCGCCTCCTCGTAGTCCTTCGCGCGGACCACGGAGAGCACCGGGCCGAAGATCTCCTCGCGGTAGATGCTCATCTCCGGGGTGACGCGGTCGAACAGGGTGGCGCCCACGTAGAAGCCGTCCTCGTGGCCCTCGACGACGACGCCCCGGCCGTCCTCGACCAGGTCGGCGCCCGCCTCGACGCCGGCCGCGATGCAGCCCTCGATGCGCTCCTTCGCGTCCTTCGAGACGACGGGGCCGAAGTCCGAGGACGCCTCGAGCGACGGGCCGACCCTGAGGTCCTTCACGCGCTCGCGGAGCAGCGCGATCAGGCGGTCGGCGGTCTCCTCGCCGACCGGGACGGCCACGGAGATCGCCATGCAGCGCTCGCCGGCGGAGCCGAAGGCGGCGCCGACCAGGGCGTCGGCGGTCATCTCGAGGTCCGCGTCCGGCATGACCACGGCGTGGTTCTTGGCCCCGCCGAAGCACTGGGCGCGCTTGCCCATGCGGCCGGCGTGGGCGTAGATGGACTGCGCGATCGGGGTGGAGCCGACGAAGCCGACGGCCTTGACGCGCGGGTCCTCGATGAGCGCGTCCACGGCGGCCTTGTCGCCGTGCACCACGTTGAGGGCGCCGGCGGGCATGCCGGCCTCGAGGGCCAGCTCGGCCAGGCGCACCGGGACGGAGGGGTCGCGCTCGGAGGGCTTGAGGACGAAGGCGTTGCCCGCCGCCAGGGCGATGCCGGCCTTCCACAGCGGGATCATCGCCGGGAAGTTGAAGGGCGTGATGCCCACGGCCACGCCGAGCGGCTGGCGGATGGAGTGCACGTCGATGCCGGTGCCCGCGTCGGCGGTGAACTCACCCTTGAGCAGGTGCGGGGCGCCCGCGGCGAACTCCACGACCTCGATGCCGCGCTGGATGTCGCCCTTGGCGTCCGGGAAGGTCTTGCCGTGCTCCTGGGCGAGCACGGTGGCCAGCTCGTCCATGTTCTCGTTGATCAGGTCGACCCAGCGCAGCAGGATGCGGCCGCGGCGCTGCGGGTTCAGCCTCGACCACGCGGCGAAGCCCTCCTCGGCGGAGGCCAGGGCGGCGTCGATCTCCTCGGCGGAGGCCAGCGGCACGCGCCCCGCCACGCCGCCCGTGGCCGGGTGGTAGACGTCGCCGTGCCGGCCGGAGGCGCCTTCGCGCCGCTCGCCGTGCACGAAGTG
>NZ_RBLN01000363.1:0-1725 GCF_003989405.1 Micrococcus sp. HSID17227
CCGGCTCCTCGCCGACCCGCAGCGTCCGCGCGGCGAGGTTCGCGCCGGTGACGGTGGTGCCGCGGCGCAGCTCGACGCCGTCCGGCAGCTCCTCCCCGGCGATCGGCGTGCCCTCGGGGGCCGCCATGCCGCGCAGCAGCTCCTTGGACAGCGGCGGACGCTCATAGGGGTGGTCCACGTCCGAGGTGAGCATGAGGACGGGGCCGGGTCCCCCGGCGTCGAGGTAGGCGCGGGCGGCGCTGGCGCCGGCGGGGCCGCTGCCCACGATCACGAGCGGGTACGGGGTGGAGCTGTGCTGGGCCATACGGCCAGCATGCGCACCCGTCACGGGCGGGCGCCAGGGCCGACGGGCACCCCCGGCTCCGGCATACTGCCCGCATGGACCCCTCCCTGGTGTGGCTGCCGGCCGTCGTCGCGCTGGCCGCGATCACCCTGGGCGGCACGCTCCAGCGGGTGAGCGGAATGGGTGTGGGCATGATCGCCGCACCCACGCTGTCCCTGCTCCTGGGCCCGGTGGCGGGGGTGACGCTGTCCAACGTGGCCGCCTCGGTGTCCGCGGTGCTGCTGTTCGCGATGCTGCACCGGCATGTGGACTGGCCGCGCTTCGTCCGCCTCGCGCCGTTGCTCGTGACCGGCTCGTTCGCGGGGGCGTGGGCCGTGCGGGTCCTGGACGCCCACGCACTCGAGATCCTCCTGGGGTCCTCCGTGCTGGTGGCCGTGGCCGCCGTCCTGGGCCTGCAGCAGCGCTTCACCGCCCAGGGGGACGGGGCCGTGTTCGCCTCCGGCGCCGTCGCCGGGTTCATGAACACCACCGCGGGCATCGCCGGGCCGGCGCTCGCGGTCTACGCGGTGGCGAGCCGGTGGGACCAGCGCTCGTGGGCGGCCACCCTCCAGCCCGTGTTTCTGCTGGCCAATCTCACCTCGCTGGTCACGAAGTCGCTGTTCGGAGCGGCCGTGCCCGCGGGGCTGCACGTGCCGTGGCCGGTGTGGGTCGCCGTGGTGGCGGGCGGTCCGCTGGGTGTGCTGCTCGGTTCGGCGGTGGCCCGCCGGGTGGACCCCGCGAAGGCGCGCGTCCTCGCGATCTGCCTGGCCGGCGTCGGGGGCACGGTGGCGCTGGTGCGCGGTGTGGCCGGCACCCTGGGCTGAGGCGGGGCCGGCGCGCAGGCGTCAGGGCAGGAGGGAGCGCACGGCCGCGGCCAGCGTGTCCCGCACGTCGTCCACCGTCAGGTCCTCCGGGGCCAGGTGCCGCTCGACCGACAGCGTGTGCACGAGCATCACGAGCATGGCCGCAGTGTGCGTGACCTGCTCGTCCGGGACGTCGGCCAGCACGCGGTGCTCGCGCAGCAGGCCGGCCAGGAAGTCCCGCCGCCGGACGGTCAGCGTCCGGTAGGCTCTCCCCACGGCGGGCTCGCGCAGGCCCACGGCCTGGAACTCGTGGAGGAGCAGGGGCCAGGAGCCCGTGGTCTCGAGCACGACGTCGGCCAGGGCCTCCGCCACGCGGGCCACCAGGTCCTCGCGCGGCAGGTCGGGGTCGTCCAGGGCGTCGGCGACGCCGTCCATGGCTCGGGTGGTCGCCCGCTCGAACTGGACGGTGCAGGCCTCGGTGACGCCCGCGGCCCGCGCCCGGTTGCGGAACCGGGCGACGGCGACGAGCGCCTCCACCGGCTCCGGCAGCGGGCCGTAGCGGTCCTTGAGCTCCTCCACCACGGCGTCCACGGCGGCGTC
>NZ_RBLN01000035.1:0-15094 GCF_003989405.1 Micrococcus sp. HSID17227
CGGCCAGTCCCGGCTGGCCGTGGACCTCGAGGGCGCGCGCACCGCGGAGGAGCTCCACCGCCCGGTCCGCGCCCGCCCCGCCGAGCTCGGCCCCGGCGCCTGGGTGACGTGCACCGGCTTCGACCCCGGCCACCTCACCGGCCCGCAGCCGGACCGGGACAGCCTCGACGCCGCCGCCTCAGGGCGCCCCGTGCTCATCCGCCACAACACGGGCCACGCCGTCACGGTGTCCGGGGCGGTGCTGGTCCTGGCCGGCGTGGGGGAGCAGGTGCTGCAGCAGCCCGAGGGCGGACGGATCCTCACGGATGCCGCCGGCCGGCCCACCGGTCTGTTGGAGGAGACCGCCATGAGCCTGGTGACCCGGCTGCTGCAGCCGGAGTCCCACGAGCACATCGGCGCGTGCCTGGCGCGGGCGTCGCAGGAGTACGCGGCCGAGGGCATCACCTCGGTGACGGATGCGGGGGTGGCCGGCGGGTGGATCGGGCACAGCCCGCTCGAGTTCGGCGCGTATCAGCGCGCCCGGGACGCGGGGCTGCTGCGCACCCGCTTCCAGACGATGGTCACCCTGGACGCGCTGCACCCGGTGGACGGCCATCCCGACGACGGCACGCACCTCACCCTCGACGCCGGCGTGCGCACGGGCGTGGGCGACGAGTGGCTGCAGATCGGGCCGGCGAAGGTGTTCACGGACGGGTCGATGCTCGGACAGACCGCCGCGATGACCGAGGACTACTGCGGCCACGGCCACGGCCGCGGCTACCTGCAGCAGGACGCGGGGGAGATGCGCCGGGCGTGCCTCGGTGCGGCGGCCGCCGGATGGGCGCTGGCCCTGCACGCGATCGGCGACGCCGCCCTCGACTTCGCGCTCGACGTGATCGCCGAGGCACGGGGCCGGTTCGGCCGTCCCGTGATGCCGCACCGCGTGGAGCACGGTGGGGTGGTCCGCGACGATCAGGTGGCCCGCATGGCCGAGCTGGAGGTCGTGATGGCCACCCAGCCGAACTTCATCAGCGCGTTCGGCGGGTCGGTGCGGGAACGGATCGGGCCGGAGCGGGCCGTGCTGTCGTACCCGGCCGGACGGCTGCTGCGCGCGGGCCTGGTGCTGCCGGGCAGCTCGGACCGGCCCGTGGCCGGCGGCCGCCCGCTGGAGGTCATCCAGGACTTCGTGCTGCGCCGCACCGAGACCGGCGAGCAGTACGGCCCGGACGCGGAGCGGCTCACCGTGGCCGAGGCCCTGCACGCCTACACGGTCGGCTCCGCGGAGGCGACCGGCTGGGGCGGCCGCAAGGGACGGCTCGTCGCAGGCCAGCTCGCGGACTTCACGGTGCTCAGCGAGGACCCGCGCGTGGTGCCGAGCGACCAGATCGCGGCGATCGACGTCGTCGCCACCGCCGTGGGCGGGGAGTTCGTGCACGGCGGGCTGTGACGCCCGGCCCCGGCCCGGCACCCCGCGACGAGCCCTGCGATATGGCCCCTAAACCACGCGTTTGGGGGCCATATCGCAGGGCTCGTCCCGGAAGGGGGGTGGGGCATGTCCGGTGGCCCGGCGGTCAGCCGTGGCTCTGCTGGGGGGTTGCTCCCTACGCTCGGAGGACGGCGCGCAGACCGCGCGTCGCCCCGAGACCATGAGGAGCACCCCGTGGCGCACGACGACGCGAACACCACCACCACCGACCAGCTCACCCTGCAGGACCCCACGAAGCGCTACCCCGTGATCAGCCCGCCGGAGCAGTCGCTGCCGGGCACCGGCCTGGACGCGGAGATGACGCCGAAGGCCGACCTGGGTGAGAAGTCCTACCGCGGCACCGGCCGTCTCGAGGGCCGCAAGGCGCTCATCACCGGCGGTGACTCCGGCATCGGCGCGGCCACCGCGATCGCGTTCGCGCGCGAGGGCGCCGACGTCGTCATCAGCTACCTGCCCGAGGAGGAGAAGGACGCCCAGCACGTCCTCGAGGTCCTGCAGGCGGAGGGGCGCACCGCCGTCGGGATCCCCGGCGACCTGCGGGACAAGACGTTCTGCGCCGACCTCGTGGCCCAGGCGGTCGAGAAGCTCGGCGGGCTGGACGTGCTGGTGAACAACGGCGGCAAGCAGGTGGCGCAGGACTCGATCGAGGACATCGACGACGAGCAGCTCGAGGCCACCTTCGACGTCAACATCCTGGCCCAGTTCCGCCTGGTCAAGGCCGCCCTGCCGCACCTGAAGCCGGGCTCCACGATCATCAACACCACCTCCGTGGTCGCCTACATGGCCCCGGAGCAGCTGGTGGACTACTCCGCCACGAAGGCCGCCATCAACACCTTCACGAAGGCCCTGGGCCAGCAGCTGGCCCCGAAGGGCATCCGCGTGAACGCCGTGGCGCCCGGTCCGATCTGGACCCCGCTGCAGCCCTCCGGCGGCCAGAAGCCGGAGGCCCTGCCGGAGTTCGGCCAGTCCACTCCGCTGGGCCGCGCCGGGCAGCCCACCGAGCTCGCCCCGGCGTACGTGTTCCTGGCCTCGCCGGAGTCCTCCTATGTGGTGGGCGCGACCATCCCGGTGACCGGCGGCATGCCCACCCCGTGACCGGAGTCGGGCGTTCCTGTCCCGGGGCGGTCACACCACCAGGGACAGGAACGCGCCGAGCGCGAAGCCGACCACGGTGAGGAGCCCGGCCCTCTCCCCGCCCTTCTCGCGGGCCTCGGGGATCATCGTGTCGATCAGCATGACCAGCAGGGCGCCGGCCGCGAAGCCCTGGATGCCGCCGGTCAGGGCGGGGGAGGCGACGTCGGCGATCAGCCCGCCGCCCCACGTCGCCAGGGCGCAGACCACCGTCACGAGCGACCACTGGATCAGCAGGTGGCGACGCGTCTTGCCGCCGTCGAGGGAGTCGGCCGTGGCGGCGATGGACTCGGGCAGGTTGGACATGAAGATCGCCACGAGCAGCGCGAGGGACACGCCCTCGCCCGCGGCCAGCCCGATGCCCAGCACGATCTGTTCCGGGATGCCGTCCAGCAGCGCGCCCACGGTCAGCGCCGCGCCCGAGGACGAGCCGCCGGACCTCGCGGCGGAGCGCTCCACTGCACGGTCGCCGAGGAAGTAGGCGGCCGCGCCGAGCGTCAGCCCGATGCCGACGGCGGCGGGCCCGGCCGCCTGCACGCCCGCCTCCGCGAGCTCGAAGGACACGGACGCGATCAGGGCGCCGGCGCCGAAGGCGAGCACGAGGCCGATCGTGCCCATGTGCCAGCGGCGCAGGGTCGCCAGGACGGCGCCCACGAGCAGGGAGGACGCGGCGACCGCGCCCCACATCAGGGTCATCACGCGTGCCAGGCTACGCGCTGACCGGGGACGACGCCGGGCCGCCGCCTCAGCTCACCGCACGACCTCGTCCGCCTCGCCCGTGAGACCGAGCTTCTCGGCCACGTAGTCCACGTCCTTGTCCCCGCGGCCGGAGAGGTTGACGAGGATCCGCTCGTCCCGGCCCATCTGCGGGGCGAGGCGGATCGCGTGCGCCACGGCGTGCGCGGACTCGAGCGCGGGGATGACGCCCTCGAGCCTCGTGAGCCGCTGGAACGCGTCGAGCACGGCCGCGTCGTCCTCGGCCACGTACCGGACACGGCCCAGGCGCGCGAAGTGGGCGTGCTGTGGGCCGACGCCCGGGTAGTCCAGGCCCGAGGCGATCGAGTGCACGGGATCCGGGGTGCCGTCGTCGTCGGCGAGGACGAGGGTGGCCATGCCGTGGAGGACGCCGTCGCGGCCCTGGGTCATGGTCATCGCGTGCTCGCCCTTGGCCGAGGAGCGGCCGCCGGGCTCGACGCCCACGAGCGCGACGTCGGCGTCGTCGAGGAACGCGGTGAACGCGCCGATCGCGTTGGAGCCGCCGCCCACCGCGGCGACGACGGCGCTCGGCAGCGCCCCGAACCGCTCCTGGAACTGGGCGCGGGCCTCGCGGCCGACCACGGACTGGAAGTCGCGGATCATCGTGGGGAACGGGTGCGGGCCCACCACGGAGCCGATCGCGAACAGGTACTTCTCCGGGTCCGCCGCGTACACCTCGAACGCCGAGTCCACGGCCTCCTTCAGGGAGCGGCCCTCGCGCTCCACCGAGACCACCTTCGTGCCGAGCAGGCGCATGCGCACCACGTTGGGGTGCTGCTTGGCCACGTCGATCGCGCCCATGTGGATCTCGCAGTCGAGGCCGACCATCGCGGCCGCCGTCGCCAGGGCCACGCCGTGCTGGCCGGCGCCGGTCTCCGCGATCAGGCTGCGCTTGCCCATGCGCTTGGCGAGCAGCGCCTCGCCGATCGTGTGGTTGATCTTGTGGGCGCCCGTGTGGTTCAGGTCCTCGCGCTTGAGCACGATCCGTGCGCCGCCGAGCTCGTCGGAGAGGCGGTCCAGCGGGGTCAGGGGGGAGGGGCGCCCGACGGCGTCGCGCAGCAGGCGTCGGTATTCGGCGTAGAACTCGGGGTCCTGGCGCGCCTCGGCGTACGCGCGGGCGACCTCGGCCATGGGGCCGGCCAGCTGCGGGGGCAGGTGGGCGCCGCCGTACTGGCCGAACATGCCGTCCGCGGAGACGTCCAGGTCCGGGGTGGTGACAAGGTCGCAGGCCTCAGCGAGGGTGCGGGGTTCGGCGGCGCCTCTCAGGGCGTTGTCCTCGGGGTTGCGGTGGGTCATCGGGGGTCCTCCTGGGATGGGGCCCGCCGGAGCCGCTCATGACCGAGCCGCCCGGCAGGCGAGCGGCTCGTCGTGTCAGATGCGCATGACCGGGGCCGCCCTCAGGCGGTCCACCACTGCTGCGCGCGCATCTGCATGGGGCCAGCGTACTGCACATCGGGGCAGGCGCGAGTCTCACCATGTGGCTGCAAATCTCAGAATATGGACATCGCTCCCCGTCTCAGTGAATCGCGATTCACCCTGGATCCATGACCATCACCGCCGTCGACACCCAGTCCCTGACCGCCGAGGCCACCGCCGTGCTGGCCGCCACTCCGGGCATGCGGTACGCCGAGTTCCTCACCGCCGTCCCCGCAGTGCCCGGCATCGTGGCCGTGGTGGCCGAGGAGTCAGCCCGTGCCGCCCTGGGCCTCACCCCCGCCGAGCAGGCCGAGGTGCTCGACCTCGCCGCGCAGATGAAGGCCGACCGGTTCCGGCACCGCCCGCTGGCCGGGCCCCGGACCGGCATCGTGTTCTTCGACAAGACCTCCACGCGCACCCGCGTCTCGTTCGCGGCCGGCATCGCCGAGCTCGGCGGGACGCCGCTGATCGTGAACCCGGGGGAGTCGCAGCTGGGCCACAAGGAGTCCGTGGCGGACACGGCCCGCGTGCTGGAGCGGATGGTCGGCGTCATCGTCTGGCGCACGTTCGCGCAGGCCGGTCTCGAGGAGATGGCCGCCCATTCCTCGGTGCCCGTGGTCAATGCGCTCAGCGACGACTACCACCCCTGTCAGATCCTCGCCGACCTGCTGACGGTGCGCGAGCACCTCGGCGGCACGGCGGGCCGCACTCTGACGTATCTGGGGGACGCGGCGAACAACATGGCCCACTCGTATCTGCTCGGCTGCGCGACGGCCGGCATGCACGTGCGGGTCGCCGGCCCCGAGGGGCACCTGCCTGCCGAGGACGTCGTGGCCGCCGCTCGACAGCGGGCGGCGGAGACGGGCGGTTCCGTCCTCGTCACGACGGACGCGGCCGAGGCCCTGGCGGGCGCGGACGTCGTCGTGACCGACACGTGGGTGTCCATGGGCCAGGAGGAGGAGAAGGAGGCCCGCCTGGCGCTGTTCCGGGACTACCAGGTGGACGCCGCCGCGATGGCGCGGGCGGCCGACGACGCGATCTTCCTGCACTGCCTGCCCGCGTACCGGGGCTACGAGGTCACGGCCGAGGTGATCGACGGGCCGCGGTCCGTGGTGTTCGACGAGGCCGAGAACCGGCTGCACGCGCAGAAGGCGCTCATCGCCTGGCTGCTGTACCGCTCCGGCCTGGCCGAGGAGCCGCGCTGATGGCCGCCCCCACGACGAAGATCGCCCGTCAGGCCGCGATCCGGGAGATCCTGGCCACCCGGGGCATCCGCTCCCAGGCCGAACTCTCGGACGCCCTGGGCGATCGCGGGCTGTCCGTCACCCAGGGCACGCTCTCGCGGGACCTGGTGGACCTCGGCGCGGTGCGGACGCGCGGGCCGGCCGGCATGGTCTACGCCCTGCCGGCGGAGGGCGACGACGGCGCCGTGCCGGGCCGCGGTTCGGACGCGCAGCTGAACCGGCTGGCGAGCATGGCCCGCGAGCTGCTCGTCTCCGCCGAGCCCACGGCGAACCTCGTGGTCCTGCGCACGCCCCCGGGTGCGGCGCAGTTCCTGGCCAGCGTGATCGACCAGGCGCGCGTGGAGCACGTGATGGGCACGATCGCCGGCGACGACACCATCCTCCTCATCACCACGGGGACCACGTCCGCCCCGGCCGTCGCGGCCCACCTGCTGGGTCTGGCGGGCTAACCGACCCGTCCGGCCCCGCCCGCGCGGGTGACGGGCACCAGGCACGAGGAAGGCCCCCGCCGACGGCGGGGGCCTTCCTCGTGTGGTACCGGTCCGGGGGACCGGTCAGGCGTCTCAGGCCTGCGGCAGGACGAGCTCCTGGCCGACGTAGATCACGGCGGCGTCGGAGACGGCGCCCTTGTTGGCCTCGTAGAGGGCGGTCCAGCCACCCTCCACCTCGTACTCGTTGGCGAGCTTCCAGAGGGAGTCACCGGACTTGACGACGATGGTCTCGGCCTCGGCGACGACGGCCTGCTCCGCGGCAGCGGCCTGCTCCGCGGCGGCAGCCTTCTGAGCGGCGGCCTTCTCCGCGGCGGCAGCCTTCTGAGCGGCGGCCTTCTCAGCGGCAGCGGCCTTCTGAGCGGCAGCCTTCTCCGCGGCGGCGGCACGCTGGGCGGCAGCCTTGTCGGCGGCGGCCTGCTCGGCAGCAGCCTGCTTGGCGGCCCAGCGCTCGGCGGCGGCCTGGTCGGCAGCAGCCTGCTTGGCGGCCCAGCGCTCGGCCGCGGCCTGGTCGGCAGCAGCCTGCTCAGCCGCGGCCTGGTCGGCAGCAGCCTGCTCAGCCGCAGCCTGGTCGGCAGCAGTCTCGTCCGCGGCGGACTGGCGCTGCACGGTGGCGGTGCGCTCCACGGCGACCGGGGCGGCGTCCACGTCGCCGGCGTCCGCGTCAGCCTGGGTCAGGCCCAGCTTCTGCGAGCACAGCGGCCAGGCGCCCCAGCCCTGCAGGTCCTGGAGGATCTCGGCGCGCTTGATCTGCTCGGCCTTCGAGGCCTGATGCGGGTAGCCCTCGCCGCCGACGGCCTGCCAGGAGGACAGGGTGAACTGCACGCCGCCGTAGAAGCCGTTGCCGGTGTTGATGTCCCAGGTGCCGCTGGACTCGCACTCGGCGAGGCGGTCCCAGGTGTCCACGGTGGCGGCCTGGGCCGGGGCGGAGAAGCCCACGGCGGCGGCGCCGGCGAGGGTCATGCCCGCGACGATCGAGGCGGTGGCACGGCGGGAGCGGGTGGCGGAAGTGGTGAAGAGAGTCATGGTGTCCATGGCGAGTCCTCGCTGATCGGCGGCCGAGGCGCACCGGGGTCGTCCTTCTCCTTGGTCGGGTCATGCCCTCCGTCGGTTCGAGACGACCCAGCAGCGGGCGACCGTCGGAGGGGGTTCGATGTCGTGGCCTCCCCGTCCCCGACCTCTCGGTCAGATCACGGTTCGATCACGAATCGGCTACGGAAGAGTCAACGACGGGAGCCCCCCTCGCGTCAAATCATGGGTCGACGGATTCTTGCCCGTCTGTCTGAAATTTGAGAACGGGTGACGAATCGATCCCTAGAGTCGTGGGCGCGTGGATGAAATGCACGCTACTGGTCGGATTTGCTGTCATGGTGTCTGATCCGCCGGTGTGGACAACCTCCGTCACAGGGGCATGGGCGAAGGTCACGATCGACGGCCGAGGCCGTGACCTGAGTCGCGTTCGACCCGGGATTCGAGGGCGGAGCGATGGTCGCCCGTGGCCGTCGCTGTCGGCGCAGAGGGGCTGCACAGGGGCCATCGGGAGCTGATATTCCGTCAGTTGCATATTTATTCAAGATCCGGGTAGGATCGCCACCGAGCACGCCTCCGACGGCCACGTGCCGCGCTGGGAGACCCCCCCTATATAAAGAGGAGAAAACGTGAAGGAACGCATCATCCTTGCCTACTCGGGCGGCCTGGACACCTCGGTGGCCATCGGCTGGATCGCCGAGGCCACGGGCGCCGAGGTCGTCGCCGTCGCGGTCGACGTGGGCCAGGGGGGCGAGTCCCTCGAGACGATCCGCCAGCGCGCCCTGGACTGCGGCGCCGTCGAGGCCTACGTCGCCGACGCGCGTGACGAGTTCGCCGAGCAGTACTGCATGCCCACGCTCAAGGCCAACGCCCTCTACATGGACGCCTACCCGCTGGTCTCCGCGATCTCGCGCCCGGTGATCTCCCGCCACCTGGTCGCGGCGGCCCGCCAGTTCGGCGCCTCGACGGTGGCGCACGGCTGCACCGGCAAGGGCAACGACCAGGTCCGCTTCGAGGTCTCCATTCAGACCCTCGGGCCCGACCTGAAGTGCATCGCCCCGGTGCGCGACCTCGCCCTGACCCGTGAGAAGGCCATCGAGTACGCCCAGCGCAACGACCTGCCGATCGTCACCACCAAGAAGAACCCGTTCTCGATCGACCAGAACGTGTGGGGCCGCGCCGTCGAGACCGGCTTCCTCGAGGACATCTGGAACGGCCCCACGAAGGACGTCTACGACTACACGGACGACCCCGCCTTCCCGCCGGCGCCGGACGTGGTCACGATCGCCTTCGAGCGCGGCGTCCCCACGGCCCTCGACGGCCGCGCGCTGAGCCCGCTGGAGATCATCGAGGAGCTCAACCGCCGGGCCGGTGCCCAGGGCGTGGGCCGGATCGACATCGTCGAGGACCGCCTCGTGGGCATCAAGTCCCGCGAGATCTACGAGGCACCGGGGGCCATGGCGCTGATCGCGGCCCACCGTGAGCTCGAGAACGTCACCCTGGAGCGTGAACAGGCGCGCTTCAAGAAGCATGTGGACCAGCGGTGGACCGAGCTGGTCTACGACGGCCAGTGGTACTCCCCGCTGAAGCGGAACCTGGACACGTTCATCGACGCGACCCAGGAGCACGTCAACGGTGAGATCCGCCTGGAGCTCCACGGCGGCCGCGCCACGGTGCAGGGTCGCCGGTCCGAGACCGGCCTGTACGACTTCAACCTCGCCACGTACGACGAGGGCGACTCGTTCGACCAGTCCTCGGCCCGCGGGTTCATCGACATCTTCGGCCTGTCCGCGAAGACGGCCTCCGAGCGCGAGCAGCGCCTGCGCGGCAGCGACGACCTCCAGGACGTCGCCCGCCTGTCCAACGACTGACCCCGCACGCCCCGTGCACGACGGCGGCCCGCCCGCGACCGGGCCGGCCGCCGTCGGCCTGTCACCGACCTCGAGGAGACCTTCGATGACCGAGAACACCGATGCCCGCCACGGGACCAACGAGGGCGCCCTGTGGGGCGGCCGCTTCGCCGGCGGCCCTTCCGAGGCGCTCGCCGCGCTCAGCAAGTCAACGCACTTCGACTGGCGCCTGGCGCCCTATGACATCGCGGGTTCCCGTGCCCACGCCCGGGTGCTGCACACCGCCGGTCTGCTCAGTGCGGACGACCTGGACGGGATGATCGCGGCCCTCGACCGTCTCGAGGCGGACGTGCGTTCCGGTGCCTACACCCCGGCGGCGTCCGATGAGGACGTGCACGGCTCGCTCGAGCGCGGCCTCATCGAGCGGGCCGGTCCCGAGCTCGGCGGCCGCCTGCGGGCCGGCCGATCCCGCAACGACCAGGTCGCCACCCTCGGCCGGATGTTCCTGCGCGACCACGCCCGCATCATCGCGCGGGGCGTGATCGCCACGGTGGACGCGCTGCTCGATCAGGCGCGGGCGCACCCGCACGCGCCGATGCCGGGCCGCACCCACCTGCAGCACGCGCAGCCCGTCCTGCTCTCGCACCACCTGCTCGCGCACGCCTGGGCGTTCGCGCGGGACCTGCAGCGGCTCGTGGACTGGGACGCGCGCGCGGCCGTCTCGCCGTACGGCTCCGGGGCCCTGGCAGGCTCCTCCCTGGGTCTGGACCCGAACGCCGTGGCCACCGAGCTCGGCTTCGAGTCGGCCGTGTGGAACTCGATCGACGGCACCGCCGCCCGCGACGTGTACGCGGAGTTCGCGTGGGTCGCCGCGATGGTCGGCGTCGACCTGTCCCGCATCTCGGAGGAGGTCATCTTCTGGGCCACCAAGGAGGCGGGCTTCGTGACGCTGCACGACGCGTACTCCACAGGGTCCTCGATCATGCCGCAGAAGAAGAACCCGGACGTCGCCGAGCTGGCCCGCGGCAAGTCCGGCCGCCTCATCGGCGACCTCACGGGGCTGCTGGCCACGCTCAAGGGCATGCCGCTGGCCTACAACCGCGACCTGCAGGAGGACAAGGAGCCCGTCTTCGACGCCGCGGACACCCTCGAGCTGCTGCTGCCCGCCGTCTCCGGGATGATCGCCACCCTCGAGTTCCAGACGGAGCGCATGGCGGAGCTGGCCCCGCAGGGCTTCGCGCTGGCCACCGACGTCGCCGAGTGGCTCGTCCGCCAGGGGGTCCCGTTCCGCGAGGCCCACGAGCTGTCCGGCGAGGCCGTGAAGGCGGCCGAGGCCCGGGGCGTGGAGCTGTGGGACCTCACGGACGATGAGTACGCGGCCATCTCGCCGGCGCTGACCCCGCAGGTCCGCGAGGTGCTCAGCACGGAGGGCTCGCTCGCCTCTCGCGACGCCCAGGGCGGGACCGCGCCGACGGCCGTCGCGGCGCAGATCGGGGCGCTCGAGGACGCCCTGGAACCGCTGCGCCGCTGGGCCGACACGCCGGGCTCCGTCGTCGACGCCCGCTGACGCGGTCGCCCGGTCGAGTCGGCGTCGGCCGGGCCGGACGCGGCGGTGCCCGGCAGGGCACCGCCGCGTCACCCGCCGTTCACCGCGGTCGGCGTAGCATGGGTGGTCACTTTTCCGCCGGGCGGGCCGCAGCGTGGTCCGCCTCTCACCGCACCGCGAGGGCCCCCGATGACCGATACCGTGTCCGTCCGCCAGTCCGAGCTCGACCTCGAGCGGGGTCGGGTCGCCGAGCGGTACGCCCGCCTCGACGCCCTGCGTGAGGAGAAGGAGCGCCAGCTCGCGGCCGTGCGCCGGACCGGCCCGCAGGGGTCGCTGCAGAACCACTCCGAGCGCGACGCCTTCGCCAGCCTCTACGAGGACCGACTCGCCCAGCTCTACGCCGTGGACGACCGCCTCGTCTTCGGCCGGCTCGACCTCGACGCCGAGCGGGAGGGTGGGGCCGACGAGCAGCGGTACATCGGGCGCATCGGCCTCACCACCGAGGACCACGAGCGCCTCCTCGTCGACTGGCGCGCGGCCGAGGCCGGCGCCTTCTACCAGGCGACGGCGGCCCACCGGGGCCGCGTGCGCCGTCGTCGTCACCTGATGCTGCGGGGGCGCGAGGTGCGCGACCTCGAGGACGACATCCTGGACCCGACGCTGCTGGGCGAGGACGGCGTGCGCGCCGATGCCCAGGGTGCGCTGCTGGCCGCCGTCACCGCCCGACGCACGGGACGGATGGGGGACATCGTCGCCACGATCCAGGCGGAGCAGGACGAGGTGATCCGCGCGCCCCTGCCCGGGGCGGTCGTGGTGCAGGGCGGGCCCGGCACGGGGAAGACCGCCGTCGCCCTGCACCGCGCCGCCTACCTGCTGTACACCCACCGGGAGCGCCTCGCCCGCTCGGGCGTGCTGATCGTCGGCCCCTCGACCGCGTTCATGCGGTACATCGAGCGGGTGCTGCCCTCGCTGGGCGAGACGGGTGTCGTGATGTCCTCGCTGGGGACGCTGATGCCGGGCGTGCGGGCCGTCCCGGAGCGGGACCTCGACGCGGCGGCGGTGAAGGGCCGGCTGGACATGGTGGACGCCGTCGCCCACGCGGTCGCGCAGCGCCAGCGCCTGCTCGTCGAGCCGCGGCGCCTGATGATCGACGGCACGGCCGTCAAGCTCAAGCCGGCCATGGTCCGGCGCGCCCGGGACAAGGCACGGGCCACCCGCAAGCCCCACAACGAGGCCCGGGTGACGTTCGTGAAGATCCTCGTCCGCGAGCTCGCGGAGAAGCTGCGCAAGAAGCTGGAGAAGTCCTCGGGCGCCCCGGTGCAGCGTGACCTCCTGCTGGAGGACGTGCGCACCTCGCGCGACGTGCGCATCGCGCTCAACCTCTGCTGGATGCCGCTGACGCCGGAGAAGCTCATCGGCGACCTCCTCACCCGGGAGGACCTGCTCCGGGCGGCGGCCCCGTGGCTCTCCGACGCCGAGGTCGGCACGCTCCTGCGGCCGGCCGACGCCCCCTGGACCGAGGCCGACGTGCCCCTGCTGGACGAGGCGGCCGAGCTGCTCGGACGCCTCGAGACCCCGGGCCGGGGCGGTGAGTTCGCGGCCCAGCACGAGCGCAACCTCGAGAACGCCAGGGCGTCCCTGGAGAACATGCACCAGACGCTCGCGGACCTGGGCGTCGACGGCGTCGTGGACGCCGAGCAGCTGGCCGCGGCCAATGAGGCACGCGGGGTGCGACGGACCACCGCTGAGACCGCGGCCCACGACCGCACCTGGACGTACGGGCACGTGGTGGTGGACGAGGCTCAGGAGCTCTCTCCGATGCAGTGGCGCCTGCTGGCGCGCCGCTGCCCGATGAAGTCGTTCACCATCGTGGGGGACATCGCGCAGTCCTCCCGTCGTGACGCGGCCGGCTCGTGGGCGTCCGTCCTCGCCCCGGAGTTCGGGGACCGCTGGCGCCTGGAAGAGCTGACCGTGAACTACCGCTCGCCCGCGCGCGTGATGCGCTGGGCCGCGCAGGTCGCACGGGCGGCCGGGCTCGAGGTCTCCCATCCGCGCGCCGTGCGCGAGGGCGACCACCGCCCGCGCCTGGTGACGGAGCCGGGCGGGGACGTCGCGGCCCTGGCCCTCGACGCGGTCGAGGTCGAGCGGGACCGCGTGCCCGAGGCCCTGACCGCCGTGATCGCCCCCGCCGAGCGGACGGGGGAGCTGCTCACGGCCCTCCGGGAGCGGTGGGGGGAGGCGGCCGTGGACACCGCGCCGCTGCCCGGCGTCGAGATCGTCGTCGCCACCCCGTGGGAGACCAAGGGGCTGGAGTTCGACACCGTCGTGCTCGTCTCGCCCGAGCGGATCGTGGCCGACGCGCGCGGCGTGGTGGGCGATCTGTACGTGGCGATGACCCGCGCCACCCAGTCGCTGTCCGTCGTCGCCGGGACGGACGCGGCCGCGCTGCCGGCCGGGCTGGCGGACGTCCCGGAGTGAGCCCCGCGGGCGACGTCGCACGTGCACGGCGTCGCGGAGGCGCGCGGGCGCGTCGCTAGGCTGGGGGCTATGGCACCCCAGAACGAGGAGCGCGCGGCCCGACTGCGCGCACAGGCGAACGACCCGAGCTTCGAGAACGTCTGGCAGGAGCTGCGCTGGCGCGGGCTCGTGCACGTCTCGACGGACGAGGCCGCGCTGGAACAGGCGCTGGCCGGGGAGCCCGTCTCGTATTACTGCGGCTTCGACCCGACCGCTCCGTCTCTCCACCTGGGACACCTGGTCCAGCTGCTCACACTGCGCCGCCTGCAGCTCGCCGGCCACCGCCCGTATGCCCTCGTGGGCGGCGCCACCGGCCTCATCGGCGACCCGCGGCAGACCTCGGAGCGCGTCCTGAACTCGCAGGAGACCGTGGCGGCGTGGGTGGAGTCGCTGCGCGCGCAGATCGAGCCGTACCTCTCCTTCGAGGGGGAGAACGCGGCGACCATGGTCAACAACCTGGACTGGACCGCGGGCATGAGCGCGCTGGACTTCCTGCGGGACGTCGGCAAGAACTTCCGCGTCGGCACGATGGTGAAGAAGGAGATCGTGGCCAAGCGCCTGAACTCTGATGAGGGCATCTCCTACACGGAGTTCTCCTACCAGGTGCTGCAGGGCAACGACTTCCTCGAGCTGCACCGCCGGCACGGCGTGACCCTCCAGACCGGCGGCTCCGACCAGTGGGGCAACCTCACCGCCGGCACCGAGCTGATCCGCAAGGTGGAGGGGACCCACGCCCATGCGCTGGGCACGCCGCTGATCACGAACGCGGACGGCACCAAGTTCGGCAAGTCCGAGGGCAACGCCGTCTGGCTCGACGCGGAGATGTGCTCCCCGTACGCCTTCTACCAGTTCTGGCTCAACACGGCGGACGCGGACGTCGTCGACCGGCTCAAGGTCTTCACGTTCCTGACCCGCGCGGAGATCGAGGAGTACGCGCAGAAGGTGGCCGACGAGCCGTTCCGCCGGGAAGCCCAGAGGCGCCTGGCGTGGGAGGTCACGGCGCTGGCCCACGGAGAGGAGACGACGACGAAGGTCATCGAGGCCTCCCAGGCGGTGTTCGGAGGCGGCGACCTCACCACGGTGGACCCGGACACGCTGACCGCCGTGCTGGCCGAGCTGCCGCAGGCCGACCGGACCCAGTGGGAGGGGGAGCCGGGCACCGTGACCGCGGTCGAGCTGCTGGTCTCCACCGGGCTGGTCGCCTCGCGCTCCGAGGCGCGTCGGACGGTGCGCGACGGCGGCGCGTCGGTGAACAACGTGCGGGTGACGGATGCCGACCAGGTGTTCACCCGAGACGACGCCCTCGCCGGCCGGCACCTGCTGGTGCGCCGGGGCAAGAAGAACATGGCGGGTGCGGACCTGGGGGAGGCCTGACCACGGCCGCAGACCACCGGTGTCCACCGGGTCGCCAGAAGTGACCGAGGACACGACGGGCGGCGACGGCGGAGGAACCGCCCACGGGAGGAGCACCGGGCCCCGTTCTCCGCAGGATTCTGCGGAGAACGGGGCCCTCCTTCGTGCCCGGACGCCGGGTGTCACCCCTGATTTTGTGTTCGGTGGGATTCGTGTGTAGAGTTCCATCTCGTGCTCAAGACGCCGACCGGGTGACCGGGAGGCGGGGTGAAGAACACAGAATCCGCGGATTCATGCCG
>NZ_RBLN01000364.1:0-1461 GCF_003989405.1 Micrococcus sp. HSID17227
TCCTCGACGGCGGCCTCGGCCTCGTCGAGGGCGCCGGGCCGGTAGTCGAGCTGGGAGCGGTAGTGGGCCTGCCCCAGGAAATAGCGCACCGCCGTCGGGCGGGCCATGCCGAGCATCTCCTCGGGGGAGATCGTGTTGCCCACGGACTTGGACATCTTCTCGCCGCCGTAGGTGACGAGCCCGTTGTGCAGCCAGAAGCGGGCGAAGCCGTCACCGGCGGCCGCCGACTGGGCCAGCTCGTTCTCGTGGTGCGGGAACCGCAGGTCCAGGCCGCCGCCGTGGATGTCGAACTCGGCGCCGAGGTACTTCGTGGACATGGCCGAGCACTCCAGGTGCCATCCGGGGCGGCCGGCGCCCCAGGGCGACTCCCACACGGCGGTGGCGGGCTCGCCGGGCTTGGCGCCCTTCCACAGGGCGAAGTCGCGGGGGTCGCGCTTGCCGCGCGGGTCGGCGTCGGGCGCGTCCTGCATGTCCTCCACGCGCTGGCGGGTGAGCTCGCCGTAGCGCTCCCACGACCGGACGTCGAAGTAGACGTCGCCCGAGCCGTCCTGCGCGGGGTAGGCGTGGCCGCGCTCCATCAGGCGCTCGATGAGCGCGAACATCTCGGGCACGTGGCCGGTGGCGCGCGGCTCGTAGGTGGGACGGCGGACGCCGAGGGCGAGGTAGGCGGCGTCGAACGCCTTCTCGAACCGGTAGGCCAGGCCCCACCACGGCTCGCGGGCCGGGTAGAGGTCCGAGGCCTCGAAGCCGGCCTCGTATGAGGCAGCCGAGCGGTCGAGGATCTTGTCGTCGATGTCCGTCACGTTCCGCACCGAGGTGACGCGCAGCCCCGTGGCCTCGAGCCAGCGGATGAGGATGTCGAACACGATCGCGCTGCGCACGTGGCCCACGTGCGGCATGCCCTGCACCGTGGCCCCGCAGTAGTACACCGACGCCTCGCCGGGCACGAGGGGCTCGAAGTCCCGGACCTGCGCGGTGCGGGTGTCGTAGAAGCGCTGGGCCATGGGGGCGCGGTCCTTCCGGAGGGGCGGGGTCCTGACGGGGCTCTGCCAGCCTAGTCGGTGCGCCGGCGCGGACTCAGGCCGCAGGGATGACGAGCGCGGTCGCGATCCCGACCAGCCCCTCCTTGCGCCCGATGAACCCCAGCCGGTCCGTGGTGGCGGCGGAGACGGACACGGGGGCCCCGCCGAGGGCGGCGGACAGGGCGGCCTCCATCTCCGCGCGGCGCGCGCCCACCTTGGGCCGGGGTGCGACCACCTGGACCGCCACGTTCCCGACGGCGAGGCCCGCCTCCGTCAGCAGGCGCAGCACCTCGCGGAGCATGTCCGCGCCGGACGCGTCCGCCATCTCGGGCCGGTCGACGCCGAACACGGCCCCGAGATCGCCGAGGCCGGCGGCGGAGAGCAGGGCGTTGCACGCCGCGTGGGCGGCCACGTCCCCGTCCGAGGTCGCGGCCACCCC
>NZ_RBLN01000365.1:0-1583 GCF_003989405.1 Micrococcus sp. HSID17227
TCGCCGCAACCGCAACGAGCGCGGCCGCAACCGCCGTGGCCGCGGCGGCCCCGAGGTCGACGAGACCGAGCTGACCGAGGATGACGTCCTGCAGCCCGTGGCCGGCATTCTCGACGTGCTGGACAACTACGCGTTCGTCCGCACCTCCGGCTACCTGCCGGGCCCGAACGACGTCTACGTCTCCCTGGCCATGGTGAAGAAGTACGGTCTGCGCAAGGGCGACGCCGTCGTCGGCGCGATCCGCGCCCCGCGCGACGGAGAGAAGCAGCAGCACCACGGCGGCGGCTCCAACCGCCAGAAGTTCAACGCCCTGGTGAAGATCTCCTCGGTCAACGGCCAGCCCGCCGTCGAGCACCCGCAGCGCGTGGAGTTCGGCAAGCTCGTGCCGCTGTACCCGCAGGAGCGCCTGCGCCTGGAGACCGATCCCAAGCTGATCGGCCCCCGCGTGATCGACCTGGTCAGCCCCATCGGCAAGGGCCAGCGCGGCCTCATCGTCTCCCCGCCCAAGGCCGGCAAGACGATGATCCTGCAGTCGATCGCCAACGCGATCAAGACGAACAACCCCGAGGTCCACCTCATGATGGTGCTCGTGGACGAGCGCCCCGAGGAGGTCACCGACATGCAGCGGTCGGTGGACGGCGAGGTCATCGCCTCCACGTTCGACCGCCCGGCGGACGACCACACCACCCTCGCCGAGCTGGCCATCGAGCGCGCCAAGCGCCTCGTGGAGATGGGCCGCGACGTCGTCGTGCTGCTCGACTCCATGACCCGCCTGGGCCGCGCCTACAACCTGGCCGCCCCGGCCTCGGGCCGCATCCTCTCCGGCGGTGTGGACTCCTCGGCTCTGTACCCGCCGAAGAAGTTCTTCGGCGCCGCCCGCAACATCGAGAACGGCGGCTCGCTGACCATCCTGGCCACCGCGCTGGTCGAGACCGGCTCGCGCATGGACGAGGTGATCTTCGAGGAGTTCAAGGGCACCGGCAACATGGAGCTGCGCCTGTCCCGCCACCTCGCTGAGCGCCGCATCTTCCCGGCGGTGGACGTCAACGCGTCCGGCACCCGCCGCGAGGAGGCCCTGCTCTCGCAGGAGGAGGTCAAGATCATGTGGAAGCTGCGCCGGGTGCTCTCCGGCCTCGAGCAGCAGCAGGCCCTCGACCTGCTCACCAACAAGATCAAGGACACCGCGTCCAACGCCGAGTTCCTCATGCTGGTCTCCAAGACCACTCTGGGGTCCAAGGGTGACGACTGACCGCCCCGTCGCACGGCCCCGTCCCGCCCGGGGGAGCTCGTCTCCGCCGGACGGGGCGGGGCCGTCCGCGTCGGACAGCCCGGCCCGCTGAGGCCGGAGGAGGAGAGGCACGCACGTGTTCGATTCGGAGCAGCGGCGCGAGGCCGTGGATCGGCTCCTGGCGGAGCATCGCGAGCTGACGGCGCGCCTGTCCGACCCGGCGGTGCACCAGGACCCGGCGCTCGCCCGGAGGCTGAACCGGCGGTTCGCCGAGCTCGGCGCCGTGGTGACGGCTCACCGCGCCTGGTCGGCGGCCGCGGGGGGGCGGGCCGACGCGGGCTCGGGAGAGCCCCCG
>NZ_RBLN01000366.1:0-1774 GCF_003989405.1 Micrococcus sp. HSID17227
GCGAGGGTGCCGGACGCGGGTGCCCCCGGGGAGGACGCCGCCGGGGAGGACGCCGTCGACGTGGGCGAGGCGCTGGCCGCGGTCGGCCACGCCCGGACTGCCGCGCTCATCGACCCGGAGCCTGCGCGACTGGACGCCTACGCCGTGCCCGGGGGACCGGCGTGGGAGAACGACCGGGATCTGCTGCGCCGGCTGACGGACGAGGGGTTCGCCTTCTCCGGCCTCGAGGTGACGGTGGAGCAGGCCGGACCCGCCCGGCGGGCCGGGGACGACGCGCTGCGTGTCGACGCCGTGCTCCGGACGTCGGCCCACACCGTGCTGGACCGCGCGGGACGCGTGGCGGCGCATCGGGAGGCGACGGCCGAGGAGGTCGTGCTGGTCCTGCGCAGCGGCCACGGAGAGGGCCCCGAGGGGCGGGACGGCGGCGCGGCGGGTCGGACGTGGCGGGTCGAGACCGTCGATCCGCGCTGACCCCGGGCCCGGATCCAGCGCCGGAGGCCGGCGGTCCAGACGGGGGGACGCCGCGGGCCCCGGGGAGAAGCTCCCCGGGGCCCGCGGCGTGGTGCGGCGTCAGCCGCCTGGGCTGATCACTGCCAGAGGACGGCGACCAGGATGTTCACCAGGCCCAGACCGCCCACCGCGTGGGCCAGGCCCGTGGGCACGACCTCCCCGCGGTTGGACTTGCGGCGGCCGATCAGGGCGGCCACGAAGACGATGACGCCGATCAGGAACTTGACGCCCAGCTTCATGTGGTTCGGCTCCCCGCTCATGGCGAGGCCGAAAAGCACCACGCCGGAGACGATCATGCCCACGGAGCCCCACCACTGCGAGGTGGTGACGGTCGGGTTGCGGAAGTGCGCGAACCAACCGCCCACGATCGCTGCGGCGGACACGATGTGCACGGCCACCAGGATGCTGTGCAGGATATCCACAGTCCTTCTCCCTTTCCGTCAGAGACCCAGCTCGTTGGCGAACTCGCCGCCCTCGAGACGCTGACGCAGCGTCGTCAGGAAGCGGCCCGCGTCGGCCCCGTCCACCAGGCGGTGGTCGTAGGTCAGGGACAGGTACATCATGTGGCGGATGGCGATCGAGTCGTTGCCGTCCGCGTCGGTCACCACCATGGGGCGCTTCACGATCGCACCGGTGCCCAGGATCGCGACCTGCGGCTGGTTGATGATCGGCGTGTCGAACAGCGCGCCCACGGAGCCGATGTTCGTGATCGAGAACGTGCCGCCCGAGAGCTCGTCCGGCGAGATCTTGTTCGTGCGGGTGCGCTCGGCCACGTCGGCGATCTTCTGGGCGAGGCCCGTCAGGTTCAGGGAGCCGGCGTCCTTGATGACGGGCACCAGCAGCCCCTTCTCCGTGTCCACGGCGATCGCGATGTCCTCGGACGCGTGGTAGGTGATCTCCTTGTTGTCCTCGGAGAACGACGCGTTCAGCTTGGGGTGCTGCTTGAGGGCCTCGGCGACCGCCTTGGTGATGAACGGCAGGTACGTCAGGTTCACGCCGGCCTGCTGCTGGAAGGAGGCCTTGGCCTTCTTGCGCAGCTGCACGATGCGGGTGACGTCCACCTCGTGCACCTGGGTGAGCTGGGTGGACAGGTCGAGGGACTCGCGCATGCGCTGGGCGATGACCTGGCGGATGCGCGGCGGCCTCGCGGTCCTGGAAGATGGCGCCCCACGTGAAGGTGGGGATCTCGCGCATGGCCACGGTCTCGGGGAAGAGGACGGCCGAGTTCGTGTCGTAGCCGGGGGTGAAGTCGATCAGGCGCAGG
>NZ_RBLN01000367.1:0-1758 GCF_003989405.1 Micrococcus sp. HSID17227
TCGCGCAGGCATGCCAGGTGGTTGGACACGTTCGGGCGTGTCAGGTCCAGATCTCGGGCCAGTTCCGCCGGGTAAGCGGGATGGTCGAGCAGGGTCAAGATGATCCGGGATCGAGTGGGGTCGGCCAGTGCACGACCCAGGCGGTTCATCACGTCGAGACGCGAAGCAATAGTCATCATGGACTGAACTATACAGTGCGAACTGAACACTCGGTCACAGGCGTCAGCCCAGATCGCATGCCCGTAAGGGGATCCTTCACCGTACGTCGAGCGAGCTCAGTCCTCGAGTCATTTTCAGAAGTCGACTGCGCTCTCGGGCCCGTCCTCTCGGGGGTGGTGTCGTCGACTCCCGAGCCCTGGTCGTTCAGTAGTCCTGTGCACTAGCGTCGCATCTGCTCAGTAGTCCTGTTCTCTATGAGGAGGCGGGCGTGGACGGCGACCAGGATGAGATGGCTGGACCGGGCGTGCTTGCGGTGCCCGAGCGTGAGTGGGAGCAGGCCCGGTTGCGGGCCGGGGTGATCGGTCGCCTGGCCGAGCACGATCCAGTGGGACTGGCTGTCGTCGACGAAGCCGCGATGGAGCTGGGGATCTCCCGGCGCCGGGTGTACGTGCTGCTGGAGCGGTACCGGCGGGGCTCGGGCCTGGTCACTGATCTTGTCCCCCGGCGATCGGATGGTGGCAAGGGTGGGGGCCGGCTGACGGAGCCAGTGGAGCAGATCATCCGTGAGCTGGTGCGCCAGCGGTACTTGACCCGGCAGAAGCGCAGCATTGCCTCCCTGCATCGGGAGATCACGCGGGCCTGCGCCGTGTAGGGGCTGCCGGCTCCGGCACGGAACACGGTGGCCGCGCGGATCGCTCGGATGAATCCGGTCGAGGTGGGCCGGCGGCGCGAGGGGGCCGAGAGCGTCCGGCCGTTGCAATCGGCCGGGGACGAGGTTCCGGTAGTCGAGTCGATCCTGGACCAGGTGCAGATCGATCACACGGTCATGGATCTGATCGTGGTCGATGACCGTGACCGTCAGCCGATCGGACGGCCGTATCTGACGGTGGCCATCGACGTGCGCAGTCGGTGTCTGGTTGGAATGGTGGTGACCTTGGAGCCGCCCTCGGCGGTGTCGGTGGGGTTGTGCCTGGCCCATGCGGCCGGTGACAAGCGGCCCTGGCTGGAGCGGCTCGGAATCGACGCGGCCTGGCCGATGAGTGGCAAGCCGAAGGTCCTGTATGTGGACAATGCTCGGGAGTTCAAGAGCGAAGCGCTCACCCGCGGGTGCGACCAGCACGGTATCAGCCTCGACTACCGCCCGCTGGGCCGGCCGCATTACGGCGGGATCGTCGAGCGGGTCATCGGCACGGCCATGCGACAGATCCACGAGCTGCCGGGGACCACGTTTTCGAACCCAGTCGAGCGTGGAGCGTACGACGCCGAGAAGATGGCCGCACTGACGATTGCCGAGTTGGAGCGGTGGCTGGTGTTGGCTGTGGCGACCTACCACGGCACGGTGCACTCCACGCTGGGCCAGACCCCGGCCGGACGGTGGGTCGAGTCGGTCGCAGCGACCAGTACCCCGATGACGACGGCCAACCCAACGGCGTTCTTAGTGGACTTTCTGCCCGTGTTCCGCCGCAAGCTCAGGGCGTGTCAACTTGTCTGTGTAAGCGGGGTGGTCACAGGTAGGGGTTGATCCGGTCGGGGTAGGCCGCGGCGAGCTGGGCGAGGGCCTGCTTCCAGTTCGTGACGGCCTGGCCTTCGACGAGCCGG
>NZ_RBLN01000368.1:0-1567 GCF_003989405.1 Micrococcus sp. HSID17227
TCGCGGGCTCGGCGGACTGGCCGTCGGCGGCGCGGTCGCGGCGGTCGCGCTGCGTGCCACCGGCCTGAACGACCGGATCGACGGCGCCGTGGTGCGCGGGCTCCAGCGGGTCGGCGTCCCCGCCCCGCGCGTCGCGCTGGCCGCAGCGGCCTCCCTGGCGATGCTGCTGGCCAACGAGGACGCCCGCCGGACCCGCCGCGACGCCGTCGAACTCGCCGTCACCGGCCCCGCCGGCCTGGACGAGGACGCGGTCGACGAGGTCGAGCCCGAGGCCACCGCCGAGCTGCCGGTGGAGGTGTGCGTGCTGCTCGAGACCCTGCTCGACCCGGCGCTGGCCGAGGGCCGGGACCTGCCCGGGGCTGAGGCGCTGCGCTCCCAGCTGCCGCACGCGCGCACCGTCACCTCGGTGGCCGAGGCCATCCGTGAAGCCGGCGAGGTCCCGGACTGGGTGCCGCTCGTCGTCGAGACCGACGATGACATCCGGCGCGCGGTGCCGAACGACTGCGTCTGGCCTGTCCGCGGCCGCTTCGCCTCCGGCTCCGCGGGAGGGCACGAGCTCGAGCTGCGCCTGCAGGTGATCGACGGGGAGATCGGCGCCCTGACGGTGACCCTGCCCGCGGACGCCGAGGCGGACAGCGACGCCTGGGACGCGTTCCAGGAGATCGAGTCCTTCCCCGGCGTCGAGGACCTGACCTTCCACGTGGACGGCGACCGGCGCGTCTGACCGGGAACTCTCCCGGGGCCCGTCCAGCCCGGCCCACTACAGTGGGGACCCGCCCGACGTCGTCGATCCCCCTCCCGGAGAGTTCCCGCCATGACCACCCCCGCCCCGGTCGCGTCCGCCGCCCGTGCCCGTCGCCGCGCGGCCCGTTCCGGCCCCCGCCCGCAGCTGCGCATGGGACTGAACGGGTTCCTCGTGGCCTGGCTGCTGCCCAACCTCGTGATGGCCGCCGTGGTGGCGGTCCTGGCCGTGGTCCCGGGCCTGCAGGCCTTCGGCAGCTTGACACCGCTGCTGACGGTGGTCGGGGTCGCCGGGCTGGTGGTGGGGCTGCCGCTGTGCCTGCTCGTGAACTGGGCGTTCCGGCACGTGCTCAACCAGTGGGTCCACGTGCTGGCGTACGCGCTGATCGGCATGCTCTACGGCCTGGTGGTGCTCACGCAGGGCGCGGCGGGCATCCTGCCGATGCTCATCCCGGTGATCGGCTTCCCGGCCGCCGTGCTCATGGCCCTGGGCCGGACGGCGGCCCGTCCCCTCGTCCGCACGGTCACCCCGGAGCCGTCGCCCGCCGAGCCGGCCTGAGCACGCCCGACAACGAGAAAGGACGATGGCCGGATGGCCATCGTCCTTCTCGGAACCGCGTCCGGGGCCCGCATCCCCTCAGGCATGTATCCCGGCTCGTGATTCGCACTGTGCACCGTCTCAATGGGGCATGACCCACTCTAGGTGTTGTGGGTCATGAGGTTCTTGCCACGAGGCGCCGGCTGAGATGAGACGAGTGGGCCCCGCCCCGCAGGATGGAAGTTCCTACACCACCCACCTGCCAGAAGAGACCCACTCATGACTCAC
>NZ_RBLN01000369.1:0-1559 GCF_003989405.1 Micrococcus sp. HSID17227
CGGCGTCGAGCACGCGGGCCCGGGCCTGGACCGTGGCGCGGCACTCGGGGCAGCGGTCCAGGTGGCGGGCGATGCGCGCCCGGGACGCGGCGGGGAGGGCGCCCTCGAGGTAGGCGTCCATGTGGCGCTGGGTGTGTCGACGTCCCATGCGGCCACCTCCTCGGTCCTCGCGTCCTCGGCCCGGCGAACGGCCTCCCACATGGCGGGAGCCGGTTCGTGCCATCTCCCATCATCGGCCCGCCTCCTGGGAGAACTCTGGGTCGCGGCCGCGTGCCGACCCGTACACTGGCCCGCGTCGCCCGTGCCGCGGGCGAGGTCCCGCCGTCGTCGTCCCGGAGTCACCCATGAGCGCCCTGCAGCCCCAGCCCACCGACAAGCACGCGTCCTGGGCCTGGTCGGAGAGCCGGGCCACCGAAGACGACGTCGTCCTGCGCGCCCGCGAGCGCGCCGCCGAGCTGGAGGTGCCGCCGGTGAGTGAGGGGACGGCGGCCCTGTTGACGGTGCTGGCGGCCACGCGTGCCCCCGCGGCGGTCGTGGAGGTGGGCACGGGCGCCGGCGTCTCGGGTCTCGCCCTGATGCGCGGTCTGCCCGAGCGCACGGTCCTCACCACCGTGGACCCGGACGCGGAGGCACAGCGCGCGGCCCGCGAGGCGTTCTCGGAGGCCCGCCTGCCCACGAGCCGCACCCGCATGATCACGGGGCGCTCCCGGCTCGTCCTCCCCCGGCTCACGAGCGGCGCCTATGAGATGGTCCTGGTGGACGGGGACCCGGCCGCACGTCAGTTCGACGTCGAGCAGGCCGCGCGCATGCTCGCCCCCGGCGGCGTGCTCGTCGTGGTGGACGCCCTCGACGGCGACCGCGTTCCCCGGCCCGCCGTGCGCGACGAGTCCACCGTGTCCGCCCGGGCGGTGGACCGCCTCATCCGGGAGGACGAGCACTGGCTGTCCGCCGTCGTCCCCTCCGGCACGGGCGTGCTGATCGCGGTGCGCCGCTGATCCGCGGCGGGGACGCGGATGCGGACGCCCCGCGCACCGTGACGGTGCGCGGGGCGTCCGCGTCGAAGGGGTCAGGGCTCAGGCCTGGATGACGCCCTCGAGGCACTCCTTGAGCTCGCGGGCCTCGTCCGCGTTGATCTCCAGCACGAGACGGCCGCCGCCGTCGATCGGCACGCGCATGATCAGGCTGCGCCCCTCCTTGGTCACTTCCATGGGACCGTCCCCGGTGCGGGGCTTCATGGCGGCCATTGCGACTTCCCTTCTGGATGATGTTCCCGTCACGGCGTCCGGTGACCGCGGGAGCGGGCACTGTCCGGACGCCTCCGGCGCCCCCGCACGCGAGCGTGCGCGAGGCCGGTCACATCACCATTATCGCGGATTCCGCGTGCTCGCGCCAAACGATGGCCCGCACCGAGCCCGGCCCGCGACTCAGGCACGCCCCGCCGGATCGCTCCGGGACGGGTCGGCGGCCTCGAGCTCGGCCACCCGGGCCCGCAGGGCGGTCACCTCGTCCTCGCGCTGCGCCAGGGCGTCCCGCAGCCGCAGCAGGACGGCGTCCACCTG
>NZ_RBLN01000370.1:0-1547 GCF_003989405.1 Micrococcus sp. HSID17227
CGCCCAGGCCGGCCTGCGCCCCGAGCGCACGGTGGCCGGCTGGGCGGAGCAGGCGGACCTCTACCGCCGTGTGGCCCGCACCCTCACCGAGTTCACCCCCGAGGTGTTCTCCCTCGACGTGCCCCAGCTGGTCGCGGCGACCGCCACCAGCTCGTGGCGGCGCCTCCACCTGGTCGAGATGTCCTCGGTGACCCGGTCCCGCCTGCGCCGCGCGGCGAAGGACGCGGTCCGCCCGGGCGTGCAGCCCACGGACCTGCACGGCGCCCTCGTGGACGCCGCCGCCGTCCTGGAGGACTGGAACCGCCACGCCGCCGAGCCGGGCACGCCCCCGCAGGTGCCGGACCAGGGCGAGCACGTGATGGGCCAGGTCGGCCAGGTGCGCGAGCGCCTGCGCCGGCTCGAGGGCGTCCTCGCCCCGGAGGCCGTGGCCGAGGCGCCCTTGGAGGAGCGGGACGTGGACGACCTCGTGGCCGCCGTCGACGGGCTCGTGGCGGACCGCGACACCCTGGCCACGCTGCCCGAGCGCACCCTCGTGCTGGACAGCCTGCGCGACCACGGCCTGGCGGAGCTGCTCGAGGACCTGCGCGACCGCGAGGTGCCCACCGAGGCCCTGACCGCCGAGCTCGAGTTGGCGTGGTGGCAGTCCGCGCTCGAGGCGATGATCTCCGGGGACGACTTCCTGGCCATGATGAGCGGCACGGACCTGGCGGAGGTCGAGCGCGGGTTCCGCGACCTGGACCGCGCCCATCTCGAGCGCGGCGGCGCCCGGCTCTCCGCCGCGCTGGCCGCGCGTTGGCGGGAGGCGCTGCGCACCTATCGCGCGGACGCGGCCGTGCTGCGCACCCTGCTCAAGCAGGGCAGCCCCACGGTCGAGTCCCTGGCCACGATCACCCCCGAGCTCCTGCAGCCGCTCGTGCCGGTGGTCACCACCTCGCCCATGGCCCTGTCCGAGTTCCCCCCGGAGTGGCGCGCCGACGTCGTCGTGCTGCTGGAGGCCGACGCGACCGCCCTGGCCACCGCGATGGGCGCGCTCACCCGCGCCCCCCAGGTGGTGGCCCTCGGCGACCCGGTCATCGGGCGCCCGCAGTCGTTCCAGGTGTCCGTGGACCCGACGGCGACCGCCGGGCCCCTGCGCCCGCTGCGCTCGGCCCACGACGCGCTGGACGAGGTGCTGCCCACCCTGCCGCTGCGCACCGTGCACCGCCCCCTCGAGCGGCGCCTCGTGCGCCTGCTCTCCGCGCTCGCCTATGACGGCGCCCTGGACGCGCTGCCCACCGCGGGCGAGGCCACCGGCCGGGATCGTGCCGTCACGGCCGAGTACCTGCCCGAGGGCACCGGCATCCCGATGACCGGCGGCGACGTGGTCGAGTCCACGAACGCCGAGGTCGCCCGCACCGTGGAGCGCGTGTTCGAGCACATCCGCGACCGGCCCGAGCAGTCCCTGGCCGTGGTCACGGTGTCCGAGCAGCACGCCCGCAGGGTGGCCGCCGCCGTGCAGGCCACGGCCGCGCAGGCGCCGTGGGCCCACGAGTTCCTCGCCCGCGGCC
>NZ_RBLN01000371.1:0-1438 GCF_003989405.1 Micrococcus sp. HSID17227
TCGCTCCCGGCGGACCCGAGGCGCCGGCCCGGCCCGTCCCGGAGGCGGACCCCGCGCCCACCGGCCTGGACCGCTCCTACGGCGTGACCCTGCCCCCGGAGGAGGTCGCCAAGCTCATCGAGGCGCGCGGCGGCCACCCGCCCCGGCCCCAGGACGAGCCGCGCGGCTGAGCCCCGTCAGAGGGACCAGGACTCGAGCCGCCGGAGCATGTCGCGCTTCTTGCTCGCATGACCGTGCATCCGGCCCAGGATGTCGCCGAGGACGGTGACGGCGCGGTCGATGTACGGGCCCTTGTTCAGCATCGCGGCCTCGGCCCGCTGCGCCATCGCGGCGTCCGTGATCTCCGCCCGTGAGGGCAGGCCGGTCTTGGCGAGGGACTCGAGGACCTGGGTGGCCCAGATCGCGGGCACGTGCGCCGCCTCGCACAGCCACAGGATCTCCTCCTGCAGCTCGGCCATCCGTGCGAAGCCGGCCTCCACCGCCAGGTCGCCACGGGCGATCATCACCCCGACGTCCCGCCAGCGCATCGCCTCGAGCAGCATCCGCGGCAGCTGCCGGAAGGCCTCCACCGTCTCGATCTTCAGCGTGATGTCCACGTCCGGTGCGTCCTCGGCCTCGAGCGCGTCGATCAGCTG
The DNA here is from genome assembly GCF_003989405.1 of Micrococcus sp. HSID17227. Classification (NCBI taxonomy): domain Bacteria; kingdom Bacillati; phylum Actinomycetota; class Actinomycetes; order Micrococcales; family Micrococcaceae; genus Micrococcus; species Micrococcus sp. HSID17227. The sequence continues at coordinate 636 of NZ_RBLN01000371.1, forward strand.
GGCCACGTCCTCGGCCGAGCGGACGAAGGACATGTTCACCATGTCCGCGTGGCGGGCCGCGAACGGGATGTGGGCGAGGTCCTCGTCCGTGAGGGCCGGGATGGCCAGGTGCGTGTCCGGGAAGTTCACGCCCTTCTCCGCCTTGAGCTTCGCCCCGCGAGGGCCGGCCTGGGTCACCTCGAGGGTGATCTCGTCGGCGGACACCGCTGTGATCCGCGCGCCGATCCGTCCGTCGTCGATGGAGACCCGGTCGCCGACCGCCGCATCCGCGAACGCCTGCGCCAGGGTGAGGCCGATCCGGTAGGGCGGCGTGTCGACCGCGGGGACCGGCTCGAGCGAGCGGGCCAGCACGATCTCCTCGCCCTCGTGCACGCGCATGGACTGCTCGAGCGGGGGCAGCTGGCCCACCTCGAGCGGACCGTGCGGCGTCGTCAGCGCCGTGCCCGTCGCCCAGTAGACCGTCTTCTCCGCCCGCACGAGCACGCCCTCGCCGTCCACCCGCTCGACCTCCAGCCTGCGGTGTGCGCCACGCGCGTCGGTCAGCTCGATCTCGTCGCCGCGCTGCAGGCCCGCCAGGGTCTTCCCGTCCGGGTCCGCCAGCGGCACGACGACGGCGCCCTCCGGCCCGTGAGCCGCGGCCACGGCGTCGTGGGTCCCGGCGGCGAGCCACACGCGGGAGGGCTCGGTGACGGTCCCGGAGGGGTCCCGGGCGGGCTTCACCTTCACGACGCGCGGGCCCGGCTCGATGGGGCCCGTGCGCACCTTCGGCCCGGCCAGGTCCATCGCGACCAGGGGAGCGGGCC
>NZ_RBLN01000372.1:0-1723 GCF_003989405.1 Micrococcus sp. HSID17227
CGCGGCCGGTCCGGGTCGGGAGCATCGGGGCGATCAACTCCCATTGGGTGTCAGAGAGCATCTGGAACCGGGACATGTCCCCAGGGTCTCAGCTGACTCGTGCATCTATTCTCAGACACGCCCTAGTCGTCTCCGAGCTTGTCCAGTTGGGCGAGGATTGCCGCCTTGAGCTGGTCCTCCACCTCGGCCTTGCGGGGGCTGCGGATATCCACCTCGGGCTCGATGATGGGCACCAGCCCGGTAACGAGGATCTGACGGGCGAGCCCGAACTGCTGCTCCACGACGGAGCCCACCCCGTCCCCGGGCAGCTTGATGACCGAGCGCATCTTCGTCCCGAACATGTGCTTTTCGACGGCTCGAGACAGTAAGTCATCCAGGTGCGGGATGGGTTTCATGAGCTGGGCGCCTTGCTGTTCCGGGGCCAAGCCCTGGTCGATTTTGAGGAAGGGCACGATGCCTTTGCTGTTCCACAGGTAGTCGCCCGTGGGGGAACCCTCCACCTGGCGGTTCATTGTGTTCTCGAACAGGATGGCCCCCATGACGCGCTCACCGTCGAAGCTGGGGCTGGTGATGATACGTGTGCGCACCTGGTGTACCAGGTCGAACATCTCCTCTGGGCCGGAGTAGGCATCCTTGTCGATCCCGTAGAGGTGCAAGGCCGCCGGGGTGCTGCCCCCGCTCTGGTCCAGCGCCGCGACGAATCCGGCACCGTTCCTGACCCTCTGATACTTCTCCGAGTCCATGGGAGCCTTCCGCGGCGAGGGAGCACGGTGGTCCGGGTTCCCTGCGCACGTCATGGACGACTGGCCGCCCTCAAGGGGGAACGGTCATCAGCAGGCTCAACCCAGGGTGACGAGCAGGTCCGCGCAGGCCTGTTCACACCGGCGGCAGGCCTCGGCACACACCTTGCAGTGCTCGTGCATCTGGGCGTGGCTCTCGCATTCGTCCCCGCACGTCTTGCAGGCGGCCCGGCAGGCCTCGAGCAGGGCGCGGGTGGTCTCGACGTTGGTGCCGGTCTGCCGGGACAGCATCCGGCCTGTGGCGGCGCACACATCGGCGCAGTCCAGGTTCAACCGGATGCACTGCCTCAGGTCGGCGACCATGTCCTCGGCCAGGCAGGCGTCCGCGCAGGCGGTGCACGTCTGGGCGCACTCGAAGCAGGCCTGGATGCATTCGGCCAGTTTCTGCCGATCGATGTTCCCCACCTCCTTCGGGTAGGTCTCCAGCATGGCGCTCACGTGATGGGTCATGATGTGCTCCTTCGTCGATCTGATCCGACGCACCGGCCTTCGCCGGCCCGCCCTTTCATCGACTGTAGACCGCCCCGCCGACGCGGGTGAAGGGCTCAACCTTGAAGGTTCCGTGAAGATCGCCGGCCACGGAGGCCCGCGGACTCCTTTACGGGCAGGGATGACGCAGGTGTGACCAGCCGCCCCTCAGCCCGGCCGACGGCCCTGAGGACCACGCCGACGGGGAGGACCAGCAGGGCTCGCCTCAACGTGGATCCTGTCGGACCGGACGGTCGGTGTCGGGAAGAGCGCTTATGCGATCCGACCAGGGGCGTCGAGGCCGCCGGTGCAGGGTTGCCGGGTGCATTCGGACCGCGGCTCCCAGGGTGGATTCAATCGGTCGTCGCAACACCCTCTCGGAATCACTGGAGGTATGGGCGATGGCAAGCAAGGACTGGGCGAGGAAGATCAGTGACGTGCCCGAGGGGACACGG
>NZ_RBLN01000373.1:0-1576 GCF_003989405.1 Micrococcus sp. HSID17227
CCTCAGCTGCACGGGCTCCGGGAGGGCGCAGGCCTGCAGGAGGTAGTACAGGACGTCGCGGATGGCCAGCGGCTCCACCCGGTTCCTCAGCCAGGACGGGCCGGGCATCACGGGCAGCCGCTCGGCGGAGGGCCACCGCGACCGGGATGGGGGTCAGCATGCCGATCCAGAAGCCCGCCAGGGTCTTCAAGGGCAACGGGGTGGGGATCACGATGCGTCGGGACAGGCCGGCGGCCTTGGCGTAGTCCACCAGCACGCTCGCGAACGACTGGGGGTGTCCGTTGCCGATCTGGGCCCTCAGCTGCACGGGCTCCGGGAGGGCGCAGGCCTGCAGGAGGTAGTACAGGACGTCGCGGATGGCCAGCGGCTCCACCCGGTTCCTCAGCCAGGACGGGCCGGGCATCACGGGCAGCCGCTCGGCGAGATGGCGGATCATCTCGAACGAGGTGGAGCCCGAGCCGATGATCACCCCGGCCTCGAACGTCAGCGCCGGGGTCGCCGCCCGCTCGAGACGCTCGGCCACGAGGGCGCGGGAGCGCATGTGGTCGGACAGCTCCGCGACGGGGACCGTGTCCGGGTGCAGGCCGGAGAGATAGACGAGCTGGGCCACGCCGGCCGTGTCCGCGGCGGTGCCCACGATGTCCGCGATCCGCTGCTCCTGGGCCACGAAGTCGCCGCCCCCGCCCATGGAGTGCACGAGGTAGAGCACGGTGTGCACGTCCTGCATGGCGGCTTCGACGAGGTCCGCCTCGGTGAGGTCGAGCTCCACCGCCTCGATGCTGTCCGACCACGGTCGGTCCGCGAGGACGGAGGGGTTCCGGGCGCCGGCCCGGACGTCGAAGCCGGCGGCGAGCAGCTCGGGGATGAGGCGCCCGCCCACGTACCCGGTGGCACCGGTGACGAGGACGCGACGGCCCCGGCCGTCCGGCAGGGACAGGCCGAGGGGGGAGGTGTGGGACGCCGGCGTGGCACCGGCGGGGACGGGGGAGGGCTGTGTGGACGCCATGGGCGCACTCTAGGGTCCGGGGCGGGTCGGGCTGAAGGTCTCAGGTGTGCGGACCCGGGGCCCGTGAGTGGGCACGCCGCCGGACCTGCGTCGGTCGGAGCGGGCCCGGCACGGTCCGTGAAAGACTGCTCGCTATGGCCACTGCAGATTCCGGAGACGTCCTGCCGCACCTGCGCACCGAGGCCATCCGCGCCGTCGTCGGGCCCACCAGTGCGGACCGCGGCTTCGCCGTGGCCGCGTCGGGTGCCGTGGGGCGCCTGCGCTATGACGCCGCCACCGGCCGTCTGAGCGCCTCCGTCCAGGGCACCGCGCCCAGCCCCTACCGGGTGCAGGTGCAGCTGCAGGAGGCCTACGACGACGCCGCCGAGGACGGCGCCGGCGCCCTCATGGAGCCGGTGGGCGGGCGCTGCACGTGCCCGGTCGGGACGGACTGCAAGCACGTGGCCGCCGCGCTCTACCAGGTGGTCCGCCTCGACGCCGACCAGGCCCTCGACGACGCCCGCCGCAAGCTCGCCGAGATGGTCACCACGGCGGACGCGCTGCCCGCGCCCGCCGGCCGGGGCCACGACG
>NZ_RBLN01000036.1:0-14575 GCF_003989405.1 Micrococcus sp. HSID17227
TCAGCATCACGACGACGGCGGCCCCGTAAACCCGCAGCGCCCCGGGCGCCGGGGGCGGCAGGGCGGGCAGGGTCCGGCGGCGGAGCAGGACCGCCGCGAGGGCGAAGACGGCGAGGGCGACCGCCGCACTGCGGAGCATGCTCTGAGCGTCGCCGGGCAACCCGGCGATCCCGGCGAGCAGGAAGGCCATGCCGCCGACCACCCCGATCAGCCCGCCGAAGACCACCGGATGACCCGCCCGGCTGATCCCGCGGACGCGCTGGCCGTCCACGATCTGCCTGTGAGCGTTGCCTGTGTGCACCTGTGTCATCGTTCCCCTCCTGCTGTGTGCGACCGGGGCCATCGTGTCACGGCCGTTAGCCTCCTCCCATGCCCTCCGCCTCGATCGACCACGTGCGGCAGGCCCGCCGCGTCCTGTTCCACGGGGTCACGGGGGCCGGGAAGTCCACCGCGGCCGTGCGGCTCGGCGCTGTGCTCGGCCTGCCGGTCACCCTCGTGGACGAGGAGTTCGGCTGGCTGCCGGGCTGGGTCCCGCGGCCGGAGGCCGAGCAGACCGCCCTGGCGGACTCGGTCACGGCGGGGGAGGCCTGGGTGCTGGACTCCGCCTACGGCTTCTACCGGCCGATGGTCATGAAGCGGACCGACGTCGTCATCGCCCTGGACTACTCGCGGGCCCGGACCTTCACGCGCCTGGTGCGGCGCACGATCCGCCGGGTGGTGGGGCAGGGGGAGATGTGCAACGGCAACCGCGAGTCCTGGCGTCGGGTGCTCGGGGAGGAGTCGATCCTGCGCTGGCACGCCGCCACGTTCGACCGCAAGCGGGCATGGGCCCGGGAGCGGGAGGCCGCGGCGGAGGGGGCGCCGGTGCTGCGCCTGAGCACGCCGCGGCAGTGGGAGTGGGTGCTGGCCCGGCTGGAGGGCAGGCGGCAGGCTCCCTGAAGCACGCTGCTCCTCCGGACCTCACGTCGTGCTCAGGACCGCGTCCTCAGGACACGGTCCTGAGCAGAAGGGGAGGTCCTGCGGCCGCCTCGCCCTTCGTCCCGCGCTCTGACAGGGTGGGGCCATGGACGGGATGGAGCGGGAGAAGGTCTGGCACGTGCGGATCGCCGTCGCGGCGGCGCTCGTGGGATGCGCCGGCGTCGTGTCCGGACTGCGGCACGAGCTGGGGCTGGGATGGGCGGTCGGGCTGCTGACGGCGTGCCTCCTGGGCGTGGCCCTCGCCCTGCGCGACGTGCACCACCGGGTGGACCAGGAGGAGGCGGGGCGTCAGGTGTTCTACGCCGGCCGGGGGAGTACGGCGTGGTTCGCGGTGGTGATGGTGGGGGTCGCGATCGTGCCGGGCATGGTGATCCCCCTGCTCGCGGACGGGGCCGCCACGGCGCTGGGTGTGGGACTCTTCGCCGCCGTGCTGACCGCGGCGGCACACGGCGTGCTCGCGGCCACCACCACCGGGGAGCCGCAGCCCGAGCCGGTCCCGGTGCCGTTGCGCCGCGAGGACGGCTGAGAATCCGCTGCGGAAGTGACCCTTCTGAGGGCGGTGGCGGTCGCCAGAAGGGTCAGTTCCGCAGTGGATTCGGCGACGCCGGAGCACTCAGGAGCACGTCGGGCGCCGGGCGTCGGACGCTCCCGTGGCACCATCGGCTCATGCCCGAGCGCCCCGCCCCCACGCCGCCCGCCGCCACACCCGGCCCCGCCCCTGCCGTCCATGCCGCGGGCTTCGACGAGCTCGACCGGACGACGGCCTACCGCCTCTGGCAGCTGCGGTCGCTGGTGTTCGTCGTCGAGCAGGACTGCCCCTACCTGGACCTGGACGGCCGCGACCTCGAGCCGGCCACCGTCCACCTGTGGGTCGAGGACGAGGCGGGCACGCCCGTCGCCACGCTGCGGCTGCTGGACGACGGCGACGTCGCCCGCATCGGCCGCGTCGTCACCCACCCCGACGCGCGGGGCCGGGCCCTGGCCGGGGCGCTGCTGGACGAGGCGGTCGCCCGGATCGGCGGGCGGCCGAGCGTGCTGGACGCCCAGGCCCACCTGGCGCACTGGTACGCCCGCTGGGGCTACGCGCCGGACGGGCCGGAGTTCCTCGAGGACGGCATCCCGCACGTGCCGATGCGGCGGGCGGGGGCGGGTGCGACGGACGGGCGTCGCGCGCACACCTGAGAATCGACTGCGGAAGTGACCCTTCTGGGGGTGTCAGCGGGCGTCAGAGGGGTCACTTCTGCAGTCGATTCCGGACGTCGCCGCTCGACGTCGCCTGGGTCACCGTCGCCTGCAGCTCCGCGGCCGTCTCTGGATCCGGGGTCACCACAGTGAACCGCTGTCCGTCGTGGGTGGTGAGGACCAGCCCGGCGGGGCCGCCGAGGTCCAGGCGCACGCCGCGGCGGGAGCGGGCCCGCCCCGTCACCGGCCAGTTGATGTAGGCGACGCCCGGGCCGACGTCGTCCTGGACCTCCACCGTGGCCAGTGAGTCCAGGGGCAGCTCGCGGGAGTACAGCGGGGCCCGGAGGCGGAGTACGCCGGCGGCGGGGTCCGCCGCGAGCTCGATGCGGGCGCGCAGGAACGCCACCTGGCTCAGCCACACGACCAGCCCGAGGCTCACCGCGGCGATCACGAGGATGCCCGCCGACCGTAGGGCCTGATCCAGCACGAGCAAGAGGACCAAGGGGAGCGCCGTGACGAACACCAACGCCCACCCCAGCACCGCGTAGCCGGGCGGCGGCTCGACGACGGCGGTGCGCGCCGCCTCGGCCGGCGCGGTGGTCATCGGCGCCGGTCCGGGTCCGACGGGGGCTTCAGCCCGAACCGGACGATGTGGAACGCCAGACCCAGCAGCAAGAGCCCCCAGCCGATGAGTCCTCGCCATTCGAGGTCCGTGAAGGAGAGGACGTAGAGGCCCGCGACGGTGGCGAGCACCGCCGCAAGAGGCCAGTCGGCGGCCGCCATCGCCAGCACCACCAGGAGCACGGCGGCGATCGTCACTGCGGTGTACCGCAGGAACAGGGCGCGGTTGCCGAGCGCCTCCTCGAGTCGTGACTCCGTGCCGGTGTGGACGGGGGTGGTACCGGGGGCGGCCTTGAAGAGGCGGATGTGGCCGTAGGTGAGCGCGGGCGTCCAGCCGGCGGCCCGGAAGAGGTCGAAGTGGTGGTCGTCGGGGTCGGTCTCGTAGGACATGTCGAAGACGACGTCCTCGGGCTCGGCGTCCTCGAAGCGCCAGCCGTGGGCGGCCAGGGAGAACCCGGTCAGCCGCTGGCCGCGGCGGGCCGTGTCTTCGAACCTCGCGAGGTCCTTCTCCGGGGTGAAGGCCGGCCCACTGCTCATGCGTGTGGTGCTCATGTCGTCTCCATGATCTGGTCGGCCATCGCCAGGATTCCGCGCCGGCGCTCGATGTCGCTCATCAGGACGCCGCGTCCCCGGGGGTGAGGCGATGGACGCGTCGGGCGTCGTCGCCGTCGAACTCCTCGATGAACCCGGCATCCCTGAGCTTCTTCAACGTGGTGTGGAGATGCGGATCATCGGGGTCCCGCCACTCCCCGAGAATCATTGAGGGATATATCTCTGAGTGACACTCAGTCATCGACTGCCGGTGGGTGCAAGGGGATGGGGCATCGGATGCCGACCTTGACGCCCCCCCGGGCGCGACGACGCCCCGGATGCGCGCGGCACCCGGGGCGTCGTCGGTGGGACGAGGTGGTCGGTCAGTGGCCGTAGCCGCCCTCGTCGTTCTCCTCGGTCTCCTTCTCGGACTGCTCGGCCTTGGCCGCGAGGCCGTCGACCTCGGCGGGCGCCTGCTGCGCGGCCTGGTCCTGGTCGCCGGGGGCGTCGGAGTTCTTCGTCTCGGGGATCTGCTGATCAGCCATGGGTGCCCTCCTCAGGCGTGGTGGGAGGGGCGCCGGGTGAGCGCCCCCTGTCCGACGGCGCCCGGGGTGGGGTGGGCCGACGTCGTCGCAAGTCAACCAAGGGTCAGGCCGACACGCCCACCCCTGGCCCTCCTGCCGGAGGCCCCCGGGTCAGTCCTTGCCGGGCAGCAGGTCGCGGGCGGTCTCGGCGGCGCGCTGGAGCAGGGAGTCGTCCCCGCCGCCGGCCCAGGAGGGGTCGTGGGGCATCGGGCCCATCGGATCGGCCGCGTCCGGGTCGGGTCCACCGCTGCACCTCGTTGCGCGACTTGGCTCGCGGGTAGTAGCGCATGACCTCCGCGTCTCCGAGGAGCCTGCACATGTCGTCGAGGTCAGCGTCGGTCATGCACCGGAACGTGAGTCGATCGGTGGGTTGCGGGATCACCCGACGACCTTACCGACGGCACCGAACCGGCTTCTTGTCTTCGACATGTGCGTGAAACCGCCCCCGCGGTCTGCCGCGCTCACCCCACGAAGACGCAGAAGGGGTGGCCGGCCGGGTCCGCGAACACGTACAGGGGCTCGTCCTCGTCGTCGGAGCGGTCCAGGACGAGACGCCCGCCCAGGCGCAGCGCGTGGTCGTGGGCCGCGTCGAGGGACTCGCGGTCCGGCACGGTGAAATCCAGGTGCAGCTGCATCGGCACCTCGGGTGACGGCCACGTGCTGGGCTTCAGTTCCTCGGTGCGCTGGAATGTCAGGACGCGGCGGCCGTCGTCGTCCAGCAGCACGAGCCAGTCCGCGCTGTCCGGCTCGCGGCCGTCCGCGAGCTCGTCGCCCGCGCGGTAGTGGAGGCCGAGGAGCTCGCGGTAGAACTCCGCGACGGAACGGATGTCGGCGGCGTCGACGACCGGCTGCTGGAGCACGGGGCGGCTGACCATGGCCACACATTAAGCGACCTCGGCGTCCGCGTCAGCGTCTCGGCCTCAGTCGACGTCGTCGCGCCCCGCATCCACCCACCGCGCGGCCGGCACGACGGCGGCCAGCGAGACCACCGCCAGGACCTGCCACCCCGCGAGCGCCCAGCCGACCCCGAGCGTCGCCCCGAGCGCACCTCCCGCGAGGGTCGCCAGCGGCACGGAGCCCCGGGTGAGGGTGCGGCGCATCGCGGTGACCCGCCCGAGTGTGCCCTCGGGGCAGGCGCGGGCGGTCACGGCGGCCTGGGTGATGTTCCCGAGCAGGACCATGAACCCCCAGAGGGCGGCGCCGGCCAGCAGCCACGGCCCGGCATGAGCGCGGTCGGCGTAGGCCAGCAGGTGCAGCCCCACGGCCACGGCGCAGCCGACCGAGCCGAGGAGGATGCACCGGCGCTCGCCCAGGCGGTCGATGGCCCGGCCCGCCAGGGACGAGGCCGCCAGTGCCCCGACCGCACCGGCGGTGATCTGGACGCCCAGGAACTCCGGCCCGAGCCGCAGGTCGGTCAGGATCCAGACCGCCTCGACCGGGGCGAAGAGGGCCATGCCCACGTTGGCGGCCACCGACCCCATCGTCAGCAGCCACAGGACCGGGGTGCGCCGCAGCACCGTCCACCCCTCCGCGGCGTCCTTCCCGAACCGGGCCCAGCGGGACAGGACGTCCGCGACGCCGGGGTCCCCGTCGTCGTCCGGAATGTCCACCGCGGCGGAGGGCCGCAGCCGTACCCGGAGCGCGACGATCGCCGCCGCGAAGAGGAACGCCGTCGCGATGCCGAGCACGGGTCCCGCGCCCAGCGACCCGACGAGGACGCCCGCCGCGGCGGGCACGATCAACACGAGGGCGGCGTCGGCGGACTCGAGCCGCGCCGTCAGGCGGGCGACGGCGGTGGCCGGCACGACGCGCGGCACGAGCGCGGTCTGGGTGGTCTCGGCCAGCACCGTGAGCACGCCCAGCAGGGCCATGACGGCGGCGAGGTGACCGAACGTGAGCGCGTCGAACGCCCACGCCACGACGAGCGAGCCGAGCACCGCCGCCTTGGCGAGGCCGGTGGCCGCGAGCAGCCGCGGGCTGAGGTGCCGGTCCACCACGATGCCGATGGGCACGCCGAGCAGGAGGAATCCCAACCCGGAGAGCGTCATCAGCACGCCCATGCCGTCGGCGCCCACGCCGAGCAGGAGCACCGCCAGGACGTCCAGGGCGACGTCCGTGGCGGACCGGCCACCCGCGTCGAGGGCGTTGGAGGCGACCAGCCACCGCGCCCGTCCTTCCGGCGGCGGGGGCGTCTCAGCGTCAGGGGTGCGGGGGGCAGGCGTCTGACGACGCGGGTCCGTGCTCACCGCCACACGTGGAGCAGGTAGCCGTAGCTCAGCGACGTCGTTGCGGGGTGCTCGGCGAGCCACGCGTCGGCGACCCCTCGCTCGAACTCCAGCCGCAGGACGGCCTCGAGGTCGGCGCGGGAGTCGAAGGTCCACGAGCTCATGACCTCGCGGGTCTGGGCCCCGACGCCGGCCCACCACTCGCGCGCGTACGTGTCCTGGCCCTGCGCCGCCGCGTTCGTGCTCGCCCGCAGCAGCTCGGCGAACTGGCCGCGCTCGGTGTCGTTGTCGATCACCACGAGCGCGCCGCCGGGCCGCAGCACCCGGGTGACCTCGTCCAGGCCGGGTCGGACGTCCCAGCGCGGGTGCGGGAAGAAGTACGCGAACCGGGCATGCACGACGTCGACGCTCGCCTCCGGCAGCGGGATCTGCTCGGCCGAGCCGTACAGCACGCGCGCCCCGCCGGGGCGGGCGCGGGCGGCCCCCAGCAGGCGCACGTCCGGCTCGACGGCGATCGTCTCGGCCGCGTCGGCGTAGCGGGGCAGCCAGAAGCCGGTGCCCGCACCGAGGTCGAGCAGCGTCCGCCCGGCCCAAGGCGCCGCCTCCTGCAGCGCCGCCCAGAGGGCGCCCTCACGGTCCATGGCCGCGTTCTCTATCTCGTACAGCGCCGGGTCCACGCCCTGGTTGCCCGAGGGACGGAAGTCGGGCAGGCCCGTGGCCGGTCCGCCCGGTGTGCTCTGCGTCATGCCCGGGAGTCTGACACACCCCCCCTCCACGCCGGTCCGTCACACGGGTCTGCCACGGCCCGCCGCGCCCCGGAGAGGCTCCGGCCGGTCCTGGATGGCGCGGTGGCGGCTCATGTGACGCGCGAGCCGGCCGCCCGCTGGACTCGCGGCGGCCCACCGCGTGGGATGGGCTCACCACCCATCCAGAGCGGCCGAGAGATCTGGCTCGACGACGCCGCAGCAACCCGCCCGCCGGACCCGGACCCCCGGGAACGGCAGGCCCGGTGCTACCGCCAGGACCGATGGAGGAGAGCAGATGCCCCGTCACGCCACACAGCAAGTCCACGCCGGCTACGAGCCCGCCGCACCCCACCGGCCGGTCGTCCCGCCCATCCACCAGACCACGGCGTTCCGTTTCCCGGACCACGCCACGGCGGCATCGATGTTCCGGCTCGAGACCCCCGGCTTCACCTACAGCCGCACGGGCAACCCGACCGTCGCGGTGTTCGAGAACCGCCTCGCCGCACTGGAGGGCGGCATCGGCGCGATCGCCACGGCCACCGGCCAGGCCGCCGTCGCGCTGTCCCTGCTGGCGCTGCTGCAGGGCGACAAGCACCTGGTCGCCTCCAGCCAGCTCTACGGGGGCACCGTCGACCTGCTGACGGACACGTTCGCGGACTTCGGCATCGAGGTCACCTTCGCGGACCCGGCGGACCCGCCCGCGTGGGCCGCCGCGGTCCGGCCCGACACGCGCGCGTTCTTCCTCGAGGCCATCACCAACCCGCTCGCCACCCTCCCGGACCTGCCGGCGCTCGCGGACCTCGCCCACGCGGCCGGTGTGCCCGTGGTGGTGGACAGCACCCTCGCGACGCCGGCCCTCTACCGGCCGCTGGAGCACGGCGCCGACGTCGTCGTGCACTCGGCCACCAAGTTCCTCGGCGGGCACGGCGCGGTGCTCGGCGGCGCGATCGTGGACGGCGGCACGTTCGACTACGGCGCGGCGCCGGACCGGTGGCCGCAGCTGGCCCGGCCCAAGGCCCGCTACGGCGGGCAGACGCTGGTCGAGCGGCACGGCCGTGGCGCCTACCTGACGCTGGCCCGCAGCAAGTTCCTGCACGACCTCGGCCCCACCCTCGCCCCCGCGAGCGCGGCGCAGTTCATCCAGGGGCTCGAGACGCTCGACCTGCGCGTGGCCCGCCACACCGCCACCGCGCTGGCCGTGGCCCAACACCTGGCCGGGCACCCCGCGGTCGCGCGGGTGCACCACCCCGGTGTGGCCGGGCATCCCAGCGCGGCGCTGGCCGCCCGCGACTTCCCGGACGGCGTCGGCTCGGTGTTCTCCTTCGACCTGGCCTGCGGCCCCGAGGCCGTGGCCCCGTTCCTCGACGCGCTCGAGCTGTTTCAGCTGGTGGTCAACGTCGGCGACGCCCGGTCCCTCGTCTCCCACCCGGCGACCATGACGCACTGTCGCCTGACGCGGCAGCAGCGCGAGGCCGCCGGGATCGCCGAGACCACCGTCCGGCTCTCCATCGGGCTGGAGTGTCCCGACGACCTGATCGCGGACCTGGACCGCGCCCTGGCCGTGGTGTCCGCCGCCGGGCCGGCCGTCCCCGCCGCCACGCCCGCCGTCCCCGAGACCGCCGCCGTCACCCAGGAGGTGCGCTGAGATGACCGCCGTCCACCACACCACCCGCTCCGTGTCCCGTCCCGCCGTCCGCGGCTTCACCACCACCGCCGTGCACGCCGGCCAGGAGCCCGACCCGCTGACCGGCGCCGTGGTGCCGCCGATCTACCAGACCAGCACCTTCGTGCAGGACGGCATCAACGTGCTGCGCGCCGGGCACGAGTACAGCCGGGGCTCCAACCCGACCCGGAACGGCTTCGAGACCCAGCTCGCCGCCCTCGAGCACGGCGACCGGGCGTTCGCGTTCGCCTCCGGGCTCGCCGCCGAGGACGCCCTCCTGCGGGCCGTGCTGCGCCCCGGCGACCACATCGTGCTGGGCGGCGACGGCTACGGCGGCACCCACCGCCTCATCACCACCGTCCTCGAGCCGTGGGGTGTGTCCAACACCCCCGTGGACATCACCGACCCGACGGCGGTCGCCGCGGCCGTCCGTCCCGGCCGCACCGCGCTGCTGTGGGTGGAGACGCCCTCCAACCCGCTGCTCGGCATCGCGGACCTGGCCGCCTGGGCGCAGATCGCCCACGACGCCGGCGCGCTGCTGGTCGTGGACAACACGTTCGCCTCGCCCTACCTCCAGCGGCCCCTCGACCTCGGCGCGGACGTCGTGGTGCACTCCACCACCAAGTACATCGGCGGGCACTCGGACGTGCTCGGCGGCGCCGTGGTGGTGGCCGACCGCGAGTTCCGCGGCCGGGCGCTGGCCGAGGCGGTGGCCTACCAGCAGTTCGCCGCCGGTGCGGTCGCCGGCCCGCAGGACTCCTACCTCGCCGCCCGCGGCCTCAAGACGCTCGGCCTGCGCATGGACCGGCACGGCGCCAACGCCGCCGCGCTCGCGGGCTGGCTGCAGGGCCGCCCCGAGGTCGCCCAGGTCTTCTACCCCGGGCTGCCCGACCACCCGGGCCATGCACTCGCCGCGCGGCAGATGGACGGCTTCGGCGGGATCGTCTCCATCCGGTTGGGTGGGGGAGAGGCCGCGGCCCGCGCGTTCGCCGAGGCCACCGAGCTGTTCGCGCTCTCGGTCAGCCTCGGCGGGGTCGAATCGCTGCTCTGCTACTCCTCCGAGATGACCCACGCCTCCGTGCGGGGCACGCCCCTGGCCGTCCCCACGGACCTGGTCCGGCTCTCCGTCGGCATCGAGGACGTGGCCGACCTGCAGGCGGACCTCGAGGCCGGCCTCCAGTTCGCCGCACGCGTCGCCGCCGGACGCGGGGCGCCGCCGCCGTCCGCCGTGCCCCGTCCCGCCCCCGCCCACCACCGCACCACCCACGCCCGCACCCCGGAGAGGACCCGATGAGCCACGCCACCCTTGTCCCGAGCACCGCGCCCACCCGCGTGGACGACCTGACGTTCAGCATCCACACCACGCCGTTCGACGAGGACTACACGCCCGCCGCCAGCACGCGCGCCACCACGAACTTCGCGAACCTCGCCCGCGGTGCGGACCGGCGGGAGAACCTGCGCGCCGCCCTGGCCATGATCGACGGGCGCCTCAACGACCTCGCCCCCTGGGACAACCCGGAGCGGGACCGCTACACGGCACGGATCGAGATCGTCTCGATCGACGTGCACTTCACCGCCGACGACGGCGCGGATGTCGACTTCCCGCTCATGGAGATGCTCGACGTGCGGGTGGTCGAGCGTGCGACGGGCGCTGTGCTCGGCCGCAGTGTGGGGAACAACTTCTCCTCCTACGTCCGCGACCACGACTTCTCCGTGGTGCTGCCCGCGCACGCGGCGACGTCGCCGGGGACCGAGGAGCCCGACGGCTTCGGCGACCTGCACGGGCGGCTGTTCCAGCACCTGCTCGACTCGCAGGCGTACCGGGAGCGGTTCCCGCAGCCGCCCGTGATCTGCATCAGCGTGTCCACGAGCCGCACCTACCGGCGGCTGACGAACGAGCACCCGGTGCTCGGGGTCGAGTACCGCCAGGACGAGCCCTCCCGCACGGACCGCTACTTCGGCCGGATGGGCCTGGGGATCCGGTGCTTCCTGCCGCGCGGGGCCGTGGCGCCGCTGGCGTTCTACTCGCGGGGAGACCTGCTCAACGACCACGCGAACCTCTCCCTGGCCGGGCTGATCGCCACCATGGAGACCTTCCAGCGGATCTACCGGCCGGAGATCTACAACGCGAACGCCGGGGCCGGCGAGGTCTACCGGCCGCGTCTGGACCACGGCGACTTCTCGCAGACCCGGATCGCCTACGACCGCGAGGAGCGGGCCCGCCTCGGCCGGGAGCAGGGGGAGTACACGCAGGCGCACTTCGTGGGCCCGCACCGCGACCTGCTGGAGCGCTGGGCCGCCGCCCACGCCGCACGAGACACCGAGGAGACCCGATGACCACCCTGATCCCCACCACCCTCGTCGGCAGCCTGCCGAAGCCCGGCTGGCTCGCCGAGGAGGAGACGCTCTGGTCGCCCTGGAAGCTCGAGGGGGAGCAGCTGCGCGAGGGCAAGCTCGACGCGCTCGCCCTCGCCGTGGCCGATCAGGAGCGTGCGGGCATCGACATCGTCTGCGACGGCGAGCAGACCCGCCAGCACTTCGTCACCACGTTCATCGAGCACCTCGGCGGTGTGGACTTCGACCGGCGCGAGACGGTGCGGATCCGCGACCGGTACGACGCGAGCGTGCCGACCGTCGTCGGGGAGGTGGGCCGGCCGGCGCCGGTGTTCGTGGACGACGCGAAGGCTCTGCGCGCCCGGACGGACCGGCCCATCAAGTGGACCCTGCCCGGGCCGATGACCATGATCGACACCCTCGCCGACCGCCACTACGGCAGCCGCGAGAAGCTCGCGTGGGAGTTCGCGCGCATCCTCAACGAGGAGGCGCGGGAGCTGGCGGCGGTGGGCGTCGACGTCGTGCAGTTCGACGAGCCCGCGTTCAACGTGTTCTTCGACGACGTCCGCGACTGGGGCGTGGCGACGCTCGAGCGTGCGGCCGAGGGCCTGACGTGTGAGACGGCCGTGCACATCTGTTACGGCTACGGGATCAAGGCGAACAACGACTGGAAGGCCACGCTCGGGGAGGAGTGGCGCCAGTACGAGACGTCGTTCCCGCTGCTGCGCGAGTCCACGATCGACACGATCGCCCTGGAGCGGCACCACTCCCGGGTGCCGGCGGAGCTCATCGGCCTGCTGCGCGGCAAGAAGGTGATGGTCGGCGCGATCGACGTGGCGAGCGACGAGATCGAGACGCCCGAGGAGGTCGCGGCGACCCTCCGGGAGACCCTCGAGTTCGTGGACGCGGACAAGCTGATCGCGAGCACCAACTGCGGCATGGCGCCGCTGGCTCGCTCCGTGGCGCGGGACAAGACCGCCGCGCTCGTGGCCGGCGCGCGGATCCTCCGGGAGGAGCTGGGCGGGGAGTGAGGGGGGCCTGATGGCCTTGCCTGGCCGGCGGGGCCCCGTCAGGATCGTCTGCATGGATCCTGATGCGAGCCCCCGTGTCCGGCTCACCGCTGACGATCCCCGGCCGGGCAGTCGTCCCGCGACGTCGACCGAGGGGCCCCACCGACAGCTTGATCAGCGATCATCGCCGGAGCTGTGGGGCCGTCTGGTCGCTGCGGTGTTCGCCCTCGACGGCGTCGAGGAGGGCCACAGCACCGTCTCGCCAGCAACGTCGCGCGCCCTCCACCTGACAGGCCGGCCGGAGGAGCGCACCCCGGAGGTCAACCTCTCACCAGGCCGGCGCTGGGAGCCGGTGCACCTGCATGGGGTGGACGACACGTCAGTGCACCTCGTCCTGGCGCCCGAGCGCGGCGTCCGTCTGGCCGAGCTCGGATGGCTCGAACCGCATGGCTACGCGGACTTCGGCACGGAGTGGATGCTCTACGGTCCGCGGGACGAGGCAGAGCTGGCCGTCGTCGTCGGGATCATCGAGGAGTCGCTCGCCTACGCGCGCGGTTGACGCAGCGCCCCGGAGCGGGGAAGCGGACGCGAGAGGAAACTGCGAATTTTTCGTTTTCGCGGGTAGTCTTGTTCCATGACTGCGACGGTGAATGACAAGCACACGGTGCTGCCGCCGACGGACCTCGAGGAGATGCTCGACGTCGGCAGGTTCCTCGACGGCCTGACGCAGCCGGCCGCCCTGGTCGGCCCTGATGGGCAGAAGGTCCCCCTGCCGCCAGAGGCTTTCAACGTCCTGCGGGACGTCGTCGAGGCGATGCGGGTGGGCAAGGCCATCACGGTGGCACCCGTCGACCAGCTGCTCACGACACAGGAGGCGGCGAACTTCCTCGGCATCAGTCGTCCCACGCTGGTGAGGCTGCTCGAGGAGGGCGCGTTGCCGTACGAGAGGACGACCGGTGGTCGGCACCGACGCATCCGGCTCCAAGACGTCGTGTCCTATCAGCAGCGGAAGCGCGGGGAGCGGCGTGCCTCGCTGAGCGACCTCGTAGGGGAGGCCTCGTCTGCGGGGCTCTACGACCAGAAGGCGGAGTCCTACCGCGAGGCGTTGCGTCAGGCTCGCGCCGACCTCCGGGGTGAGCGCGGGTAGTGGCGCGCTTCAGCGCGGTGCTCGACGCGTGCGTCCTCGTGCCCATCGCCCAAGCGGACACCTTGCTGCATCTGGCCGAGGCGGGCCTCTATCGGCCGGTATGGAGCGGGCGGATCCTCGACGAGACGGTGCGCGCACTGGAAGCGATGCATCCAGACATGCGTGCGTCGGGGGCGGCGCGTCACCGTGCCGGGGTCATGGACGCCGCCTTCGACGACGCGCGGGTCGAGGGGTGGGAGCAGCTCGTGCCCGGGATTGATCTTCCGGACCCCGATGATCGGCATGTGGTCGCCGCCGCGATCCAGGGACGTGCTGACCTGATCGTCACGGCGAATCTGAAGGACTTCCCGCGGGAGGTCGTTGAGTCCTTCGACATCGAGGTGCAGAGTCCGGATGAGTTTTTCATGAACCAGCTCGACCTGGACCCGGCTCGAGTGATGACGGCCCTCGCAGCCCAAGCGGGCGCGACACGGAATCCTCCGTTGACCGTCAGGGACGTCCTTGAGCGGCTGGTGCCGTGCGGTGCACCCCTGTTCGCGGAGGCCGCACGAGCCCAGCTCTGGCGGGTCGACGTTGAGCGACCTTGATTCAGCCCGACGCCAGAACCGGCGTCTGTCGGCTCACCCCCACACGCCGGAACCGGCGATGAGCCGGACCGCGAGCACCGCCATGACCACCGCGATCACCACGTCCACCACGCGCCACGCCTTCGGGTCGGCGAGCACCCGGGCCAGCAGGCGCGCGCCGTAGCCGAGCGCGGTGAACCACAGGACCGAGGCGGCGACGGCGCCGGCGGCGAAGACCCACCGCGCGTCGGGACCGTGCTGGTTGGCGAGGCTGCCCAGCAGCACCACGGTGTCCAGGTAGACGTGCGGGTTGAGCCAGGTCAGTGCGAGCGTGGTGGCGACGACCGAGCCCGCGGTCCGCGGCGCCTGCTCGGCCACGAGCCCCTGCGGGCGCAGCGCGGCACGCAGGGAGGAGACCGCGAACCAGAGCAGGTACAGGGCGCCGCCCCAGCGCAGCACCTCGAGCAGCCACGGCACGGCCTGCACGAGCGCACCCACCCCGGCGGTCCCGGCCAGGATCAGCACGGCGTCCGAGGCCATGCACACCAGCACGACGGCGCCCACATGCTCCCGGCGCACGCCCTGGCGGAGCACGAAGGCGTTCTGGGCGCCGATGGCGACGATGAGGGCGAGTCCGGTGAGCAGGCCGGTGCCGGCGAGGGTCCACATGGGTGAGGACGCTAGGGCCCGGCCGGGCCTGAGCCAAACGAAGAGAACTGCAGGTGCCTAAGCTCTGCTTCATGAACCTTGATCAGCTGCAGGCGCTGCGTGCGATCGCGGACGAGGGCTCGTTCGAGGCGGCCGCGTACGAGCTCGGCGTCAGCGCCTCGGCGGTCAGCCAGCGCATCCGCGCCCTGGAGCGGGAGGTGGGCCAGGTGCTGCTCCGGCGCGGCACACCCTGCGAGCCGACCGAGGCCGGCGTCGGCCTGGTGCGCGTGGCCCGGCACATGCGGGTGCTCGAACAGGAGGCGTGGGCCGGGCTGGGCCG
>NZ_RBLN01000374.1:0-1387 GCF_003989405.1 Micrococcus sp. HSID17227
TGTCCTCCTCGTGGAGACCGCCCTCGGCGCCCGCACCGGCACGGGGACGGGCATGGTGCTCTCCCCGGACGGGCTGGCGGTGACCAACTACCACGTGGTCGAGGACTCCTCGGAGGTGCACGTGGTGGTCGCGGACACCGGCGCGCGGCACACGGCCACGGTGCTCGGGCGCGATGCCGAGCAAGACATCGCGGTGCTCGACGTCGAGGGCGTCTCAGACCTGCCGGTGGCCAGCGTCTCGCTGGACCCGGTGCGGCGCGGGGACCAGGTGGCCGCCGTCGGCAACGGCGGAGGCCAGGGTTATCTGACGGCCGTGCGCGGCACCGTGCTCGGCACGGACCGCTCGATCATGGCCGCGGCCGAGGGCACCGATCAGTACGCGCGCCTGTCCGGCCTGATCCAGACGGACGCGGACGTCGTGCCCGGCTACTCCGGCGGCCCGGTGGTGGACGACGCCGGCCAGGTGGTCGGCGTGACCGTGGCAGCCAGCGACGGGACCACCGCAGACGAGGTGGACGGCTTCGCGATCCCGCTGGAGGTGGCCTTCGACGTGGTGGACCAGGTCCTCTCGGGTGAGGAGACGGACACCGTGAGCATCGGTGCGGACGGCGCCCTGGGCATCATGGTCGGCGCGGATCCCGACGTCGGCGTCGTGGTCATGCAGGTGGACGCGGGCTCCGCCGCCGAGCAGATCGGCCTGGTCGAGGGCGATGTCATCCTCGAGATCGAGGGGCGGACCGTCGGCGACGACGCCTCCCGGATGTCCCGCCTGGTCAACGACCACAACGTGGGGGACCGGATCACCGTCCAGTGGCGCACCGCCGACGGCGAGGTGCGCGAGGCCGAGGCGGTCCTGCAGCCGGCCCTCGTGAACTGACCGGCCCCCCGGCGCTCAGGAGAGCAGGTCCAGTGAGAGGGCCATCGCGGCCACGCCCAGCAGCACGCCGCCCAGCGCCGCGGCGCGGCCCCCGGCCGCCCGGGCGGCGGGCAGCAGCGCGTCGAGGCTCACGGTCACCATCACGCCCGCCACGGCCGCGAAGACGGCGGCCAGGAGCGCGGGTGTGAGGAACGGGGCCAGCAGCAGCCAGCCGATCAGCGCGCCCAGCGGCTCCGCGATCCCCGTGAACGCGGCCCACGCGAAGGCCTTGCGCCGCGATCCGGTGGCCTGCCGCACGGGCACGGCCACGGCCACGCCCTCGGGAACGTTGTGCACGGCCATCGCGACGGCCAGCGCGAGGCCCACCGACGGATCCTGCAGGGTGCCGGCGAAGGTGACGAAGCCCTCCGGCAGATTGTGCAGGCCGATCGCCAGGGCCGTCACCGTGCCCAGGCGCAGCATCCGCCGCCGGTCCAGGCCGGCCGGGTCGTCGACGTCGCCCGGCATCTC
>NZ_RBLN01000375.1:0-1470 GCF_003989405.1 Micrococcus sp. HSID17227
CCGAGCGCGGCTACGTGAGCGCCGACCGCAACTGGGGGGGGTAGGCCGGAGGGCTGGACATCGTGGCCCACCACGCGGGCTGGTGGGTGGGCGGTGTGGGGACGACCCGCCCGGGCCTGGCCTTCGGCGACCCGTTCGAGTCGATCGACCGGCGCAAGCTCACCCGGCTGCACCGCCTCACCGCGGCGTGGGTGCGGGCCCACGCCGCGGACCGCCGGGGGACGCCCTGGCGCGTCGACGCCGTCGCCGTGCTGGTGCCGCGCACGGGCGGGATCCGCTTCGATCTGCTGCAGGACGTGCGGCCGTGAGCGGCATCGGACGCACCCGCTCCATCACGCTGGCGGGTCTGCGCGGGGAGGTCGTGCACGTCGAGGCGGACATCGCCCAGTCCCTGCCCGGGTTCACCCTCCTC
The DNA here is from genome assembly GCF_003989405.1 of Micrococcus sp. HSID17227. NCBI lineage: Bacteria > Bacillati > Actinomycetota > Actinomycetes > Micrococcales > Micrococcaceae > Micrococcus > Micrococcus sp. HSID17227. Next base: position 413 of record NZ_RBLN01000375.1, read on the forward strand.
GGCCTGCCGGACCAGGCGCTGCAGGAGAGCCGGGACCGCATCCGCTCCGCCGCGCGCAACGCCGGACTGCCCCTGACCCGGCGGCACCTGACCGTGAACCTGCTGCCGGCGGGGGTGCACAAGCGGGGTGCGTGCCACGACCTGGCGATCGTCCTGGCGGCCTACGCCGCGGACGGGCGGGTGCGGAACGTCGAGGGGCCCGTGTTCCTGGCCGAGCTCGGCCTCGACGGCGCCCTGCACCGCTCGCCGGAGACCGTGGCGATGGTGATGGCCGCCGTCGACGCGGGGTGCTCCGAGGTGGTCGTCGCCGAGGATGCGGAGGCCGAGGCCCGACTGGTCCCCGGCGCCGAGGTCCGCGGCTTCGCCCATCTGCACGACGTCATCCGCGCCTTCGGCGGGGAACCGGACGGAGAGCCGCCCCACCGCCCGGCCCGACGGCAGGTGACAGCCCCGGAACCGGAGCCGGCCCGTGCGGTGCCCGACCTCGCCGAGGTCGCCGGACAGGCCGAGGCCCGGTTCGCGCTCGAGGTCGCAGCCGCCGGCGCCCACCACCTGCTGCTCATGGGCGCCCCGGGGGCGGGCAAGACCATGCTCGCCGAGCGCCTGCCCGGAATCCTGCCTCCCCTGGACCGGCGCACCGCGCTCGAGTGCGCCGCCCTGCGCTCCCTCCGCGGCGGCGACGCCCGTGTCCGGCGCAGGGGCGGGACGGCCCAGGGGTTCGACGGTGACATCGACCGGACCCCGCCGTTCGAGGCACCCCACCACTCGGCGTCCCGCTCGGCCCTCGTGGGCGGCGGCAGCGGCCTCGCCCGGCCGGGAGCGGCCTCCCTCGCCCACGGCGGCGTGCTGTTCCTGGACGAGGCCCCCGAGTTCGAACGGCGCACCCTCGAGGCGCTGCGCCAGCCCCTCGAGTCCGGGGAGGTGCTGCTGCACCGGGCCCTCGGCGCCGTCGTCTACCCGGCCCGGTTCCAGCTCGTGCTGGCCGCCAACCCCTGCCCGTGCGGCAAGGGCGGTGGCACGGGCGTCGAGTGCCGGTGCAGCGTGCCCGAACGCCGCCG
>NZ_RBLN01000376.1:0-1538 GCF_003989405.1 Micrococcus sp. HSID17227
GCGCCCTTGGAGGCGAGCACCTCGAGGCCGCCGGCGCCCCGGGCCCGCGCCCGCCGGGCGGCGGCCCCCTCGGGCAGGCGGATCATGCCCTCCTGGGCGACCGTGGCCACGAGCGTCCCGTCCTCGGTGAACACGGCGCCCGTGCCGAGGCCGCGCGCGCCCTGGGCGCTGGGGGAGTCCTGGACGTAGAGCAGCCACTGGTCGACGCGGGCGGGCCGGTGGAACCACATCGCGTGGTCGAGGGAGGCCACGGACATGCCGGGCTGGATCCAGGCGACGCCGTGCTGCCGCAGGATCGGCTCGAGGAGCGTGTAGTCCGAGGCGTAGGTGAGCGCCGCCAGGTGCAGCGCGGGGTCGTCCGCCAGGGGCGTGAAGGTCTTCATCCACACCATGTTGCGGTTCTCGGTCTCGGCGGCCGGCTCCACATAGATGGCCGGGGTGACGTGGCGGATGTCGAACGGCCGGGACCAGGCCCACTCCTGGGCCACGGGGTGGTTGATGGCGCCCAGCACGTCCGCCGTCGTGGGCAGGTCCTCGGGCCGGGGCACTCCCTCCGGCATGGCCACCTGGTGGTCCAGCGCGCTGCCGGCGGGCTCCTGGAAGGAGCAGGTCAGGGCGAGGATGGCCTTCTCGTTCTGGGAGGCCAGCACCCGGCGGACGGAGAAGGAGCGGCCGTCCCGCAGCGTCTCGACGGTGAACGTGATGGGCTGCAGCGCGTCCCCGGGGCGGATGAAGTAGCCGTGGAGCGAGTGGGCGGAACGGGCGGCCGGCACCGTGCGGGAGGCGGCCGCCAGCGCCTGGGCGAGCACCTGGCCGCCGAACACCCGGCCGTGCGTCTGCCGGGGGGTCGTGCCCGTGAAGCGGACCTGACCCGTCACCGGGTCCGGCGCGGCCGGCGTCAGCTCCAGGATCCCCCGCAGCGTTTCGGTGGGGTCCTTCGGGGCCGAGGCCGGGCGGACCGGTGCGTGACCGGGGCGGGGACGGGGATGGCGCTGCGGCACGAACGGCTCTCCTTCGACATGGATGGACCCGCGACGGCGGGGCGGCCCGGGACGCGACGGACCTGGGACAATGCTTGCATGACCGAGCACCCCGCCGCCGCCCCCGTCCTCCGCTTCGTCGACGACCGCGCTGTGCGGGACCTCGAGCAGCTGGCCAGCCGCGCCCGGCGCGTCGCCGACACGGGCATGCGTTTGCACGTCGTGCCTGAGGCGGGGCGCTCCCGCACCCCGATGCTCGCCCAGTGGGTCTCCGTGCTGCAGCCGGCCGGGCTCGGAGACGGGGTGCCCGTCGTCCTGGGGCTGCGCACCGTGCCCCTGGCGACCGCCCACGGCGTGGCGGACCTGGACGCCGTCGTCGCCCTGGGCTCCGTCACCGAGCGCACCGCGCGGATGCGCGGCCAGGACCCCGTCGACCTGGCATTCGCCGTGCCGCCGGGCCGCGAGCACGTCACCTGGACCGCGCTGACCCCGCCCCGCGGCGGCTGGACGCCCGTGGCCGAGGTCGCCGATGAGGAGCTGGCCGAGGTGGCCACGCGC
>NZ_RBLN01000377.1:0-1555 GCF_003989405.1 Micrococcus sp. HSID17227
TGGCGCCGGGCGGGGTCGAGGCGGAGCGGGTCCGCGTCGAACGCGCGACCGACGTCGACCTGCACCGCTGGGTGCAGTGGATCGCCGCCGAGCAGCTCGCCGGCGTGCAGGAGCGGGCCCGGGCGGCCGGCATGCGCATGGGCGTCATGGTGGACCTGGCAGTCGGGGCGACCCGCGAGACCGCGGACGCGTGGATGCTCGGGGACGTGCTGGTGCCGACCATGTCCGTCGGCGCGCCGCCCGAGCTGTTCAACCAGCTGGGCCAGGACTGGTCGCAGCACCCCTGGCATCCGCGCCGCCTGGCCGAGACCGGCTACGCCGCGTTCCGGGACATGCTGCGCACCGTGCTGCGCGGCGCGGGCGGCATCCGGATGGACCACGTCCTGGGGCTGTTCCGCCTGTGGTGGATCCCGGAGGGCGCCGGTGCCACCCAGGGCGCGTACGTCGAATACGACCACGAGGCGATGCTCGCCGTGCTCACGCTCGAGGCCGAGCGGGCCGGCGTCGTCGTGGTGGGCGAGGACCTCGGCACGTTCGAGCCGTGGGTGCAGCGCCGCCTGGCCGAGGCCGGCGTGCTCGGCACGTCGATCCTGTGGTTCGAACAGGAGGACGGCGAGCCCACCCCGCCGGAGCGCTACCGGCGGCTGGCCATGGCGGCGGTGAACACGCACGACCTGCCGCCCACGGCCGGTTACCTCGAGGGCGTCCAGGTGGACCTGCGCGAACGGCTGGGCCTCTACACCGTGGACGTCGCCCAGGAACGCCGCCGGTCGGCGGAGGAGGTGCGCGCGTTCCTCGCCGCCGCGGCCCGGCGCGGGCTGCTCGCCGAGGCGGACGTGGACGTCCCCGACGCCGGCCCCGAGGTGCGCGAACGCCAGATCGTGGCCCTGCACCGCCTGCTCGCGCAGGCGCCCTCGGCCCTGCACAGCGTGGCGCTCGTGGACGCCGTGGGCGAGCGGCGCATCCAGAACCAGCCCGGCACCCTCCAGGACCAGTACCCGAACTGGACTGTGCCGCTCGGCGACGGCGCCGGACGGATGGTCTCCGTCGAGGACCTGGCGGACTCGGCGTCGGCGGCCCGGCTGTTCGACGCCGTGGACGCCGAACTGCGGGCGTCCGTGCCGGTGGGGATCGGGGTCAGCCTGCACACCTCCCCCCTGGCCCAGCCCGGCCGCGGCGACGCCGGCGGCATGAACGTCTACGTGCGGCAGGCCGCCGTGGCCCTGGCCCGCCGGGGCGTGCGGATGATCCTGCTGACCCGGGCGGAGGAGCCGGTGGGAGCGGATGGCGCACGGGTCCGGATGCTGGACGCCGGCGGGCAGGCCCCGCCGGTCACGGTCGTGGACCTCGCCGCCGGGCCGTCCGCTCCCGTGCCCAAGGAGGAGCTGGCGGGACTCGGCGCCGAGTTCACCCGCGCGGCCCTGGACTGGCTCGCCTCGGACGCCGTGCCGGGCGGTCCCGTCCTCGGTGGCCGGATCGGAAGAGCGGCCGGCAGGGGAAGAGCGTCCTCCCCCGTGTCTACCTTCGTGGCTCGGCTTTGTTTAAGCAAACAAAA
>NZ_RBLN01000378.1:0-1318 GCF_003989405.1 Micrococcus sp. HSID17227
CCACGCTGCTCGCGTTCACGGAGGATCCGGGCGAGCTGCGGGCCGCGGCGGAGGCGCTTGTGTGGGCGCTGCGGACCGGCCGGACCGAGCGGTTGAGCCTGGAGAAGGTCAACGGCGGGCCCGTGCTCGGCACGCCGCTGGCCGAGGCGCTGCTGGCCGCGGGGTTCTACTCAAGCCCGTCGGGCATCCGGTTCCGGAACTGAGAACCCACGTCCGTCCGCCCGTCCGCAACGCGGGTTGAGTTGTCACGGGTCCCGCCGTCGAACACCCGCGACAACTCAACCCGCGTTGCCCGGGGGTGGCCCTGTCGCGGAGGCGGGGCCCGGGGGGTAGGTTCGGCCCATGAGCATCGACGCCGCCCCGCCCGAGGACGGGGGCACCGCCCCCACGGGCACCTCCCCGGCCCCCGAGGCCCTCGAGGACGCCCTGCCGCACCCCTCGGACCCCTCCGTCACCCCGTTCCTCCTGTTCGAGGGTGACGCCGGTGCAGCCATGGACGCCTACCTCACCGCGTTCGTGGAATACCTGCCGGTCACCGAGGTCCGCCGCGACCTCTTCGACGACTCCTCCCCGCGCGGCGCCGAATGGGCGGGCAAGGTCCTGTACGGCGAGCTCGAGATCGCCGGCCAGCGGCTGCGGTTCTTCGACTCCTTCACCCCGCACGGGTTCACGTTCACCCCGGCCATCAGCCTGTTCGTCGAGCTGCCGGACGCCACGGCGGTGGACGCGATCCACGACGCGCTCCTCGCCGGCGGCGGCCGGGACTTCATGCCGCCCGACGACTACGGCTTCTCCCGCCGCTTCGCGTGGGTCGGGGACCGCTTCGGCGTGACCTGGCAGCTCAACGCGGCCTGAGCCGGTGACGGCCCGTGCCTGAAGGCGACTCCCTCGTCCGCGTCGCGCACCGGCTCCGCCCCGTGCTCGAGGGCCGGGTCCTGACGCACGCGGATCTGCGCGTGCCCCGCCACGCCACCGCGGACCTGACCGGCTGGAGGGTGGCCGAGGTCCTGCCGCGCGCCAAGTACCTGCTGATGCGGCTGACCCCGCCCACGGCCCGCCCCGGGGCCCGGCCGCTCACCCTGATCTCGCACCTGAAGATGGAGGGGCGCTGGCTCGTCTCGGCCGTCGACGCGCGGTGGGGCGCCCCCGCCTGGCAGGTGCGGGCGGTGCTGGAGACGGCGGAGCACCGTGTGCTCGGCGCCCAGCTGGGCCTGCTCACCCTCGTGCCCACCGCCGACGAGGCCACCGTCCTCGGCCACCTCGGCCCCGACCTGCTGGACCCGGCCTGGGACACGCCCGACGACGGCGCCGCGCTGCT
>NZ_RBLN01000379.1:0-1457 GCF_003989405.1 Micrococcus sp. HSID17227
GCGCGAGCGCCTCGCGGCGGTGGGCGGCGAGGCCACCGTCGAGTCGGCCCCTGGCGAGGGCACCGTGGTGGCGCTGCGGGTGCCGCTGGTCGCCGCCGGGGCCGGCCGGGGCGCGGATCCCGAGGAGACCGAGAGCGAGGAGACCGCATGAACGTGTGCGTGATGCTGGTGGACGACCACCCCGTGGTGCGGGCGGGGGTGCGGGCCGTTGTCGAAGCGCACCCGGACCTGACCGTGGTGGCCGAGGCCGCCGACGGGGCGGAGGCGATCGGCGTCCTGGAGGCGGGCGAGCCCGCGGTGGACGTCGTGCTCATGGACCTGCAGATGGGCGCGGGCATGGACGGCGTGACCGCCACCCGCGCGGTGCGGGAGCGGTGGCCGGGGGTGCAGGTGCTCATCCTGACGACCTTCGACACGGAGGCGGACATCCTCGCGGCCGTGAACGCGGGCGCCGCCGGCTACCTGCTCAAGGATGCCCCGAGCGAGGAGATCGCCTCGGCGGTGCGGCAGGCGGCGGCGGGGCACAAGGCGCTGGCCCCGCAGGTCGCGGCCACGCTGATGGGGCGCATGTCCGGCGGCTCCGAGGTGCTGTCCGAGCGGGAGATCGAGCTGCTCGAGCTGATCGCGCGGGGCGCCACGAACAAGGTGGCCGCGAAGGAGCTGTTCATTTCCGAGGCCACCGTGAAGACGCACCTGGTGCACATCTTCCAGAAGCTCGGCGTGGACAACCGCACCCGCGCCGTCGACGAGGCCCGGCGACGGCGCATCATCCGCTGACCGACAGGCCGGGGCGGCCGACCCCCGCGGACCCGGTCCTGCTCAGCGGCGCCGCACGTACCGGGTGATCACCGCCGCGGCGACGGCGGCCAGCGCCAGCACGCCGAGCGCGGCGGGCAGGCTGAGGTCGCCGCGCTGGACGCCCAGCCCCCGCAGCGTCCAGAAGACGATCAGGGCGCACGTGAACATCACGCCGACGAACGTCCAGGCCGTTCGCAGCCCGGGTCCCAGCCCCGCACCGGGCCGGTGGCGGGGGTCACGGGGATCACGGTCGTCGCCGGGCTGACCGTGGTGGAGGGGAGGCATCGTCATGCGCTCCACCGTAGGGGCCACGGGCCGGACCGGGCCAGGGCCACCGCGTAGGCTTGAGGCTCGTGAAGACCCTTGTGCTCGGCAACGGCGGCCGCGAACACGCGCTGCTCACCGCCCTCTCCCGTGATCCGCAGGTCAGCGCCCTCCACGCGGCGCCCGGCAACGCCGGCATGGCCGACCTGGCCACCCTCCACGCCGTCGAGGCCACCGACCCGGCCGCCGTCGTGGAGCTCGCGCGCGAGCTGGGGGCCGACCTCGTCGTCGTCGGTCCCGAGGCCCCGCTGGCCGCCGGCGTCTCCGACGCCCTGCGCGAGGCCGGGTTCGCCGTGTTCGGCCCCTCGCAGGCGGCCGCGCAGCTCGAGGCGTCC
>NZ_RBLN01000380.1:0-1679 GCF_003989405.1 Micrococcus sp. HSID17227
GGCATGTACCGGGACGCGGTACGCGACTTCTGGCGCGGCGAGCCCGGCACCCTCGGCGAGTTCGCCACCCGCCTGACCGGCTCGGCCGACCTCTATGAGGGGGACGGGCGCGGCCCCGGTGCGTCCGGGCCCTTCCCCCCGCCCCACGCGCGCGTCACGCTGCGCGACGTCGACCGCCGCACCGCGGCCCCCGGCAGCGGCTCGAGGGCCGCGCGCACGGCGGAGGCCAGCGCGGTCGGGGCGAGGCCCTGCTTGGGCCGGCCGTCCCGGTGGTGACCCGGGCGCCGCGCCGGGCGCGTGGCCGGCACGGCCGCCTCCACGACGACGACCACGGCCTGCGTGCCCCGGGGCCCGACGCCGACGACGGCGCTGCGTCGCACCGGCCCGAGCGCGTCGACGGTCTTCTCGGGCCCACCCGGACCGACCGGGCCCTCGGGCGTGGTGATCACGTGCTGGAGCCGACCCTCGAGCCAGACGCGGCCCTCGGCGTCGAAGTGGCCGACGTCGGCGGTGCGGTGCCATACCCGGCCGTCCCGCCGCCACAGCCCGTCGCGCTTGCTCTGCTGGTCGGTGTGCCAGAGCGCGTCGTAGCGGTCCTTCAGGTGGGGGGCGCTGACCACGATCTCGCCGAGGACGCCGTGGCCCCGCGCGGGGTCGAGGATGACGTCCTCGGCGCTGCCGTCCTCGAGCAGCGGCGCGATGGCCAGGGACACCGTGGGCAGCGCGGAGCCCACGCAGACGCCCTCGTCGTCGGCGGCGCGCAGGCGCTGCACCTCGGCGCCGTCGATGTCCGTGAGCAGCAGCCCCTCGGTCATGCCCCACGGCGTGTGGACCCGGGCGTTCGGCATCAGGTCCGAGACCTGACGCATCAGCTGCGGGTGCACGGGGGCGCCGGCCGAGAGCACGAGACGCACGGCGTCGAGCGCCTCGCGCCGGGGCGCGTCGAGGCCGTCGGCGGTCGCGACCACGTTCGCCAGGGCGGCGGGGGAGGCGAACAGCACGCTCGACTGCCCGGCGATCGCGGCGTCGGCCAGCTTCTGCGCGGTGAGGGTGGCTGGCTGGGTGACATCCATGTCCGGGGAGACGGACGCGGCGCCGAGGGCGGGTCCGAGCAGCGCGAACGGGGCGAAGCCGGCCAGCAGGGAGCCGCCCGGGCGGATGCCCAGGGTGCGGGAGATCAGCGCCACGAGGCGGCCCAGCCGCTCGTGCGTGTACACGACGCCCTTGGCCGGGCCCGTGGAGCCGGACGTGAACAGCACCGCGGCGTCCGCGTCCAGGGCGGGCTCGGGCAGCACGGTGCCGTACTCGTCGACGGCGTCGCCCGTGGCCGGGTCGCGGTGGCGGTCCACCATCGCGTAGAGCGAGTCGGAGACGTCGAGCAGGCGGCGCTGGGCGGCGCCCGGCTCGGTCACGGAGATCCGGGTGCCCGGCCAGGACTGGGCGCGGGCCAGCGTCAGACCGGGGGTGCGGCCGATGATCCAGCGGGGGCGGGCCGACTTCATCGCCCGGGTCATGCCCTTGACCCCGAGGCCCTGGTCCGCCACCACGGCGACGGCGCCCACGCGCAGCACGGCGTACAGGGCCGCCGACAGGTCGCGACCCGGCGGCACGAGCATGGCGACCCGGTCGCCCGGTCGCATGCCCGCGGCCCACAGCCCGGTCGCGATGGCCGAGACCAT
>NZ_RBLN01000381.1:0-1215 GCF_003989405.1 Micrococcus sp. HSID17227
TAAGCGCGCGTACGGCGACTGGACCACGACCAACCTCAACGGCTGGAAGAAGGCGCTGAACCACCACGCGATCCAGCCGGTCCAGCAGTTCGCCTACACCGTGGGCAAGAACTCCTCGGACTCCGCGCTCATCATCGACGCGATGGACCTGCTCTGGATGGGCAACGTGGACGCGTTCGCCCTCGTCTCCTCCGACTCCGACTTCACGCGCCTGGCCACCCGCCTGCGCGAGGGCGGCAAGCGCGTGATCGGCCTGGGCGCCCGCAAGACCCCCGCCTCCCTGCGCAACGCCGTGGACCAGTTCATCTACCTCGAGCTGCTCGGCACCGCCACGGACCACGACGTCGACGACGACGAGACCGGCGAGGACGCCCCCGCCAAGGAGGAGAACGCCAAGGCGTCCGAGGGCTCCGGCCGCTCGGGGTCCCGCCGCGGCGGTCGAGGCCGCGGTCGCGGGGCAAAGACCACCGACGCCACCGACACCCCCGAGGCCACGGACGCGGACGCGGAGGCCCCCGCTGTCGACGAGGCCCCTGCTGCCGACGAGGCCCCCGCCGCCGACGAGGCGCCCGCCGGGGACGCCGCCGCCGGCAAGGACGGGAAGGCCGCGGAGGCGAAGTCCGGGGCCGGTCGGCGGGGCCGCCGTGCGTCGTCGTCGGACGTCACCGAGGACCCGACCCCGCCCGAGGTGCCGGTCGAGGCCGAGCCCGAGCACGACGAGGCCGACGCCGCCCCGCGCATCGACCTGCAGGCCGCGCTCACCAAGGCCGTCAACGCCACGAGCACCGACGACGGCTGGGCCACGCTGTCCCTGATCGGCCAGCACCTGAGCCGCACCCACGTGGACTTCGACCCGCGCGACTTCGGGCACTCCAAGCTCTCCACCCTCGTGGAGGACCAGCCGTACCTGCGCACCCGCACCGAGGGCCGGACCATGGAGGTCTCGCTGGTCCGCCGCCGCAGCCGCCGCGCCGAGGGCTGAGCGGCACGGCCCGTCGTCCCCCGCGGCCGGCGGGCCGGTCAACCGGCCGTTCACCCGCCGGCCACCCGCCCACCACGCCCGCCCGGTAGGCTCCCCGCCATGGGGAACACTCTGGGCTTCCTGCGCGGCGTCGACCGCCTGCACGCCTTCTACACGGAGAACGTGCGCATGCTCGCGCACGCGTACGACCTGACGGACGAGGAGGCCTCGGAGCTGCTCGCCAACACGGGCTT
>NZ_RBLN01000382.1:0-236 GCF_003989405.1 Micrococcus sp. HSID17227
AATAAAAAAAAAAACCATATACCCCATCGCATACACTACCCCTTATCAAAACCCAGTACTCTCAACTATCTCTCTACAACCATCACACCTACTGTCACTTCTCCTATATTGATCTCATCCACCTTTACAAGCATCTTACACACTTCAGACTCTCTCTTGTACTGTCATTCATTCTCAAAACAATGTCACGCTCACCTAGATATTACACCATCTTCATCCTGCCCAATACAACCATC
>NZ_RBLN01000383.1:0-1534 GCF_003989405.1 Micrococcus sp. HSID17227
TCCGCGCGATCGACTCGCCCGAGGCCTCCGGCAGCTGCTGGGTGTCCTGGGCCTCCTCGAGCTGCCGGACGTAGGCGGCGACGTCGGGGTCCTCGGCGGCCAGCTCGTCCACGCCGCGCTGCCAGGCCCTCGCGTCGTCCTCGAGCCCGCGCGTGGACACGCTCACGTGCAGCAGGTCCTCGACCGCCTCGACCAGCCCGAGCAGCGTCTTGGGGGAGGGCGCCTGGGCCACGTAGTGGGGCACCGTCCCCCACAGCGAGAGGCTCGGCAGGCCGCGGCGCGCGGCCTCGTCCGCGATGACGCCGATGATCCCGGTGGGCCCCTCGTAGACCGGACGGTCCGCGCCGACGGCCACCCGCACGTCCACGAGCGGCGAGGTCGGGCGGGCGCGCAGGGGCCGGGTGTGGGGCACGTCCGCCAGCAGCGCGCCCAGCGTCACGACGGCGTCCACGTCACGCGCGTCGGCCGCCGTGAACAGCTCCTCGAGGAACGCGCGCCACCGCACGTTCGGCTCCACGCCGACGGCGAGGAGCACACGCACCCCGTCCGGCGGGGCAGCCTCGCCCGCGACGGGCCGACCCTCACGGTCCAGGAGCGCCTCGTGCAGGGTGACCGCCGGCCAGTCCAGCGTCCCCAGCCCGTCGGCGTCGCGCCGGACCAGGGGTCGAGTGACCTGGTAGTCGTAGAACTCGCCGTCGCACACCCGTCCCGCGTCCGCCGCGTCCCACTGCTCCCGCAGCGCGCCCAGGGCCCCGGTCGCGGCCTCCCCGGCGTCGTTCCACCCCTCGAAGGCCAGCAGCAGGACCGTGGGGGCCCGCCGCCCGGCCTCGAGCGCGTCCACGGTCGCCGTCAGGTGGGTCCGCAGCGGGCCCAGGACGTCGTCCGGCTGGTCCTCGGAGGTAGCGTCGGTCATGGCGGCCAGCCTAGACACGGCCCGACGACGGGGTCACGGCCCGCGACCCGCCCGGCACACCCCGGCGGCGGCGCTCGATAGGATGCACTCCATGCCCCGCCACCCCGCGCCCGCCCCGGACGACCGTGCCCGCCGCCTGCCGCGCGCCGTCCTGTGGGACATGGACGGCACCCTCGTGGACACCGAGCCCCTGTGGAACGCCGTCCAGCGCCGGCTGGTGGTCGAGCACGGCGGCACCTGGTCGGAGGACCTGGCCGCCTCCCTCGTGGGACACCCTCTGGACGAGGGAGCGCGCCGCCTGCAGGAGGCCGGTCTGGACCTGCCCGTGCAGCGGATCATCGACCTGACGATGGACGAGGTCGTCCAGGGGGTCGTCGGCGGGGTGCCGTGGCGGCCGGGCGCCCGGGAGCTGCTCGTCGCGCTCGCCGAGGCCGGCGTGCCGGGCGCCCGCGTGACGATGTCCCATGCCCCACTGGCCCGCGCACTTCCCGGGAGAAGCCCATGAGGAAGCGCACCTCCTCCGCCGGGCGCCGCCAGTTCTCCGTGGAGAACGCATACGCGGACACGTGGCCGATCCCCAGCTCCACCGCCCCGGCGACGACGTCCAGCAGCGCGGACTCG
>NZ_RBLN01000384.1:0-1647 GCF_003989405.1 Micrococcus sp. HSID17227
GGGCGCCTCGGCGCGGCACTGGCGGAGGGCACCGTGGACCGGGTCGGCGGCGACCACCTCGACATCGCCCGCCACCCGCGGGACGAGGCCCGGCGGGCCGCGGCCGTCCGCGGGCGGCTCGTCATCCCGTTCGGGGCGCTGGGGACGGTCCGGACCGCACTGCGTCCCGCGTGAGAAGACCGTGTGGGCTCAGCGGGCCTTCGCGTCCGCCTCGGTCCACTCCCGGACGCGGGCGCGCGTCACTTCCTTCTGACGCTCCACGTAGTCCTCGAGCCAGGACACCTCGATGCGCCACTGGCCGCGGCCCCCGACCTGGATGGCCTGCAGCTCACCCGAGCGCACCAGGGCGCGGGCGGCCTGACCGGAGATGTTCAGGGTCTCCGCGACATCGGTCAGGGTGAGAAAGCGCTGCACGGTGCTCCTTCGGTCGAGGCGTCCAGGACGGTCGCGGTCGGCCCACGACGTCGACCCATTCAACCCCGGGAACACCCGGAGGCGACACTTTTCCACAGCGTACGTGGCGGATCCGGCGATCCACGGCCGCGGCGGTTACCCTGGGCGCAGCGCGGAGGGGCCGACACCGACGGGGTGCCGGGGCCGCGGCGGCCCGAGAGGCCGGTCCGAAGGGGGGAACATCCGGTGTCCACGACCATGTCCGCGTCCGCCGAGGGCGGCCGTCTGCGCCGGCCCCGCTGGCGGGATCCCCGGCTCCTCGTCGGTCTCGTGCTCGTCCTCGCCTCGATCGCCGGCGTCGTGGCCTTGGTCGCCTCCTCCCAGCGGACCGCCGCGTACTGGACGGCCGCGGAGGACCTGCCCCCGGGCACGCCCATCGCGGCCGGGGACCTGCGGCCCGTGGAGGTGAACCTCAGCGAGGCCGGCGAGCGGTACCTCAGCGCCGATGCTCCGGCGCCCGAGGGGCGGATGGTCTCCGGGACGGTCCGGGCCGGCGAGCTGCTGCCTGCGGCGGCACTGGTGGACGCGGACCCGGACGGCCGTCGTCCCGTCGGGGTGGCCCTGGACGAGCCGCTGCCGTCCGGCGTGGGCGTGGGGGACCGCGTGGACGTCTGGGTGGCCATGCCCGCGGAGGGAGGCCGCGGCCATGCGGACCCGGCCCGGCTGGCCGAGGCGCTCGAGATCTCCGAGGTCACGGCGGAGCAGAGTGGCTTCGGCGGCTCGGGCACCACCCGGGTGCAGCTGCTGGCACCGGAAGAGACCCTGCCGCGCATCGTGGACGCGAAGGTCAAGGACGCGCGGGTCACCCTCGTGCCGGCCCACGGGGTGCGCTGACCGTGCGCATCGCCCTGGCCACCACCGTCCAGCCGGGCCTGGACCACATCGGCCCGCTCGAGCGGCACCAGACGGACATCACGGTCCTCCGCCGGGCCGAAGACCTCGCCGAGCTGCTCGCGATCGCCCGCTCCGGTCTCGTGGACGCGGTCCTCGTAGCCGGGGACACCGAGTCCCTCACCGCCGCCTTCCTGGAGGAGACGGCCCGGCTGCCCCGACCCGTGGGCGTGGCGGCGCTCAGCGAGGTCCGTGCCGAGCGTCGTCGCCTCCGCGGCATGGGGGTGCCCTGCGTGCGCGCCGACGCCGACCCCGAGCAGATCGCCGCCGTCGTCGTGGAGTCCGCGAGCGCGGCCGCGGAGG
>NZ_RBLN01000037.1:0-13931 GCF_003989405.1 Micrococcus sp. HSID17227
TTGGCGCGCACGCGCACCAGGGAGAGGGCCTCGGCGGGGGACAGCACGCCGGTGACGGCGGCCGCGGTGACCTCGCCCACGGAGTGGCCGGCCACGACGGTCGACTTCGGTGCGGCGGCGTCCGCCTCGAGGGCCGCGGCGGCCACCAGGCCGGCCGCCACGATCAGCGGCTGGGCGACGGCGGTGTCCTTGATGGTCTCCTCGTCCGACTCGGTGCCGTGGCGGATCAGGTCCACGCCCGCGGCGTCGGAGAGGGACGCGAGCAGGTCGCGGGTCCCGTCCAGCTCGAGCCAGGGGGCGAGGAAGCCGGGCGTCTGGGACCCCTGTCCGGGGCACACGATGGCAAGCATTCCTCCATCGTGTCAGGATCGGCCGCCATCCCGGACAGATCGCGCCACGAAGCACGGCGAGTCGGTTTGGAGGGTTTCTACAAGTGGGGGGCGCCGCCCCGGCTCAGTCCGAGCCTGTCCCGGTCGTCGGCCGCGCCCCCGCGAGCCGGCCCAGGGTGATCGCGGTCTGCAGGACGTACGCGTCGCGGGGGACCAGCGGGTCCCAGCCGGTCACCTCGGCCACCCGCTTGAGGCGGTACCGCACCGTGTTCGCGTGGACGAACAGCTCGCGGGCCGTGCCCTCGAGCGAGTGGCCCAGCGCGCCGTACGCGTCCACGGTCTCCAGCAGGGAGGTGCCGGCGTCGGCCAGGGGCGTGAACACCCCGTCCACGAGGGCTTCCCGGGCCGTGGGGTCGCCCAGCAGCGCCCGCTCGGGCAGCAGGTTCTCCGCCGGGGTGGGCCGGCACGCCCGGGGATGGGCGGCCGCCGCGCTGAGCCCGGCGAGGGTGTGCCGGGCCGAGACGTGCGCCGAGATCAGCGAGTCCACGACGGGTCCCACGATCACCGGTCCCGGCGCGAACCAGCGCGCGAGCGCCTCGCCCACCGCCCGCGCGTCCCGCACCGAGCCGACCACGAGGACGAGCCGTTCGGACTGCACGCCCACGAGCAGGTCGCAGTCGAGCCGCGCCGCGGCCCGCCGCAGGTCCGGGATGAACGCGGGCTTGTCCTGCCCCGGGGCGAGACCGGCCATGACCATCACGTCGTGGTCCCCACGCCAGCCCAGCGCCGTGGCCCGATGCCGGATCTCGTCCGGGTCCTGCCCGCGCAGCACCGCGTCCAGCAGGACCGACTCGAGCCGCGAGTCCATCGCACCGCGCATCTCCGCGGCCCGGGCGTACACGTCTGCGAGCGCGAACGCGACCTCGCGCGAGTAGTGGAGGATGTGCTCGCGGACGGGCGCCTGGTCGCGCTCGGCCAGCAGCTCCGGCACCCGCGTCTCGACGACGTCCACCATCGTCCGGATGAGCTGGAGGGCCCGCTGCAGCGAGATCGCCCGGGTGAGATCGGTGGGCGCGGGCCCGAAGACGTCCTGCAGGACGTGGCCCGTGGAGGTGGGCCGCTCGAACCACGTGAGGAAGCCCTGCAGGGCGCGCTGGGCCACGAGCCCGAGGGCGCTGCGCTCGTCCGGGGTGAGTCGGCGGTACCAGGGCAGGGTGGCGTCCAACCGCTGCAGCACCGCCGTGTTCAGGGCGCCCAGGTGGCTCCTGAGTCGGGCCAGCCCGTCGGTGCTCACGGGGCGAGGGGCGGCGGGGCGGGGCTCGGGCATGCGCTTCATCCTAGGCGCGTGTTGTGGGATTCCTACAGCGACGACGCCGGCCGCCCGCCTCCGTGGCGGAGGCGGGCGGCCGGCGTCGGGACGGGAGGGCGTCAGCCTCCCCGCGGCGTGCGGGTCAGGCGTCGCCGCCCGCGATGCCGGTGGTGCCGGCGTTGACGTCGTCCAGGCGGTACTTCTCGTGCGCCTTCGCGGCCGTGCCCCGCTCGACCTCGCCCTCCTCCTCGAGGAGCTGCAGCGCGCGGACCACCATCGAGTGGGTGTCGATGAGGAAGTACCGACGGGCGGCGGCGCGGGTGTCCGCGAAGCCGAACTCGTCGGCGCCGAGCGCAGAGAAGCGGTTCGGCACGAACGGGCGGATCTGGTTCGTCCACGAGGTGGAGTAGTCCGAGGTGGCCACGATCGGGCCCTCGGCCCCCTGCAGCGCCTGCGTCACGTAGGGCACGCGCGCAGTGGCGGACGGCTCCTTCAGGGCGTCCTTCTCCGCCGCGACGGCGTCGCGGTACAGCTCGTTGTAGGAGGTCACCGACCACACGGAGGCGTTCACGCCCCACTCCTCGGAGAGGATCCGCTGGGCGTCGAGCGCCCACGGCACGGAGACGCCGGAGCCCAGGAGCTGGACCTTCGGGCCGTCGCCCTGGCCCTCGGAGAGGCGGTAGATGCCCTTGAGCAGGCCCTCCACGTCGAGGCCCTCGGGCTCCTCGATGTGGGTGATCGGCTCGTTGTACACCGTGAGGTAGTAGATGACGTTGCGGACGTCGTCCCCGCGGTCGTGGTCGCCGTACATGTCCTCCAGGCCCTGGCGCACGATGTGGGCGATCTCGTACGAGTACGCCGGGTCGTAGTGCTTCACGGCCGGATTCGTGGACGCCAGGACGGGGGAGTGACCGTCCATGTGCTGGGTGCCCTCGCCGGCGAGGGTGGTGCGCCCGGCGGTGGCGCCGATCATGAAGCCGCGCGCAAGCTGGTCGGCTCCGGCCCAGATGTTGTCCGCGGTCCGCTGGAAGCCGAACATCGAGTAGAAGATGTAGACCGGGATCATCGGCTCGCCGTGCGTGGAGTACGCCGTGCCCACCGCGTTGAATGCCGCGGTGGCGCCGTCCTCGTTGATGCCGACGTGGTAGATCTTCCCCTGCGGGGACTCCTTGTAGGACAGGAACAGATCCCGGTCCACGGACAGGTAGTTCTGGCCCTTGGGGTTGTAGATCTTCGCGGTCGGGAAGAACGAGTCCATGCCGAAGGTGCGGGCCTCGTCCGGGATGATCGGCACGAAGCGCGGTCCCATGTTCTTGTCCCGCATCAGGTCCTTGAGCAGGCGCACGAACGCCATGGTCGTGGCGGCCTGCTGCTTGCCCGATCCCTTGCGAGCCTGCTTGTACGCGGACTCCGGAGGCAGCGGGATCGCGTGGTAGTCGCTGCGCCGCTCCGGCACGAAGCCGCCCAGCTCCTTGCGCCGCTCCATCATGTACGTGATCTCCGGAGCGTCGGCGCCCGGGTGGTAGTACGGGATGTCGTACGGGTCCTTCTCGATCTGCTCGTCCGAGATCGGGATGCGGTGGCGGTCCCGGAACACCTTGAGGTCGTCCACCGTCAGCTTCTTCATCTGGTGCGTGGCGTTGCGACCCTCGAAGGACTTGCCCAGGCCGTAGCCCTTGATGGTGTGGGCCAGGATCACGGTGGGCTGGCCCTTGTGCTCCATGGCGGCCTTGTAGGCGGCGTACACCTTCTTGTAGTCGTGGCCGCCACGCTTGAGGCCCCAGATCTCCTCGTCGGTCATGTCCGCCACCATCTCCTTGGTGACGGAGGACCGGCCGAAGAAGTGGTCGCGCACGAAGCCGCCGGACTCGGCCTTGTAGGTCTGGTAGTCGCCGTCGAGCGTCTCGTTCATGATGCGCACGAGCTCGCCCTCGTCGTCGGCCTCGAGCAGCGGATCCCACTCGCGGCCCCACAGGACCTTGATGACGTTCCAGCCGGCGCCCCGGAAGTAGGACTCCAGCTCCTGGACGATCTTGCCGTTGCCGCGCACCGGCCCGTCGAGACGCTGCAGGTTGCAGTTGATGACGAAGGTGAGGTTGTCGAGCTTGTCGTTGGCCGCGATGTGCAGCTGGCCGCGCGACTCGGGCTCGTCCATCTCGCCGTCGCCGAGGAAGGCCCACACGTGCTGGTCGGAGGTGTCCTTGATGCCGTTGTTGTGCAGGTACCGGTTGGTCTGCGCCTGGAAGATGGCGTTCATCGGCCCCAGGCCCATGGACACGGTGGGGTACTGCCAGAAGTGCGGCATCATCCGCGGGTGCGGATAGGAGGGCAGGGCGTGGCCCTGGCGGGACTTCTCCTGGCGGAAGCCGTCGAGGTCCTGCTCGGTCAGGCGGCCCTCGAGGAACGCGCGGGCGTAGTTGCCCGGCGAGGAGTGGCCCTGGAAGAAGATGTGGTCGCCGCCGCCCGGGTGGTCCTGGCCGCGGAAGAAGTGGTTCAGGCCCACCTCGTAGAGGGTCGCCTGGCCCGCGTAGGAGGAGATGTGGCCGCCGACGCCGACGGCGTCGCGCTGGGCGCGCTGCACGAGGGCCATGGCGTTCCACCGCAGGTAGTTGCGGTAGCGGCGCTCGAGCTCCTCGTCGCCCGGGTACTCCGGCTCCTGGTCCGCCGGGATCGTGTTCACGTAGTCCGTGGTGGTCACGTAGGGCAGGGCGACGGACTGGGCGCTCGCGCGCTGCATGAGGGAGCGCATGATGTACTGCGCCCGCTCCGTGCCGCGCTCCTCGATGAGTCCGTCGAGGGACTCGATCCACTCCGACGTCTCCTGGGGATCCTTGTCCGGGAGCTGGTCGGTCAGACCGCTGCGGATCTGCGAGCTCTCTTCGGCTGCGCTCACGGTGCCTCCTGGTTCTCGTGCGGAGGGGTGCTCCGCGGTGGGCTGCGGGCAGACGATCCGGTCCGGGCCCGCGACGCCGAGCCGGGCGCGTCGCCCGGAGAGTGCGTCTGTTCCTCCCCAGAGTAGACCGGAGCCGCCGCGTCCGCCCGGCCGGAGGCCCCGGAACGGCGGCGTCCACGGCGTATGGTGGTCATCATCACCCGCTCGACGGCGCGGGCCGCAGTGCCCGCCACCATCAAGGAGGACCGGACACTATGCAGGCTGGGTCGACGCCGACCTCGACGGACAGCGCCCTGCTGGCGGAGCTCGCCCTCTCGAGGGGCGACCTGGTGCAGGAGTGGGGGTACGACGACGACGTCGACGTCACCTTCCGTGACGCGCTCGAGGACGCGCTCGGCGAGGAGCTGCTGACCGAGGAGGATCAGGAGCCGGCGGACGCGGTCCTCTTCTGGTGGCGCGCGGACGACGGCGACGTCACCGATCTCGCGGACGCCCTCGTGGACGCCCAGCGCTCCCTCGATGCCGGCCCCGTCTGGATCATGACCCCCCGCAAGGGGCGCCCCGGCCACGTCAGCCCGGCGGACGTCGCCGAGGCCGCCTCCACCGCGGGCCTGCACGCCACCACCGGGGCCGGTGCCTCCGAGGACTGGGCCGCTCAGAAGCTCGTCCAGAAGCGCGGTGGCTGAGCCCCCGTCCGGCGGGACGCGGGGCGCCGACGTCGTCCCCGCGCTGCGCGACGACCACGGCCAGAGGTGGCCGTGGCCGCCGACGCGCGGGCCCCAGGACGCGGCCGCGCCGCGGGGCACGTGGCTCGTCTTCCTGCCCGGGGCGTTCACGCCGGTGTGCACGGACGAGCTCGGCTGGCTCGGGGCGCTCGCCGGGGACGTGGCGGTCGACGATGTGGCTGTCCGCGTGGTCTCGTGTGACGCCGCCCCCGTGCTGCGCCGCGTCCGCGAGGAGCTGGCACTGCCGGAGCCGCTCACCCTGCTCTCCGATTTCTGGCCCCACGGCGCGGCCTGCCGTGCCCTCGACGTCTTCGACGCGGAGACCGGGCGGCCCCGCCGCGTCTCCATGCTGCTCGACGCGGACGGGGTCGAGGTCGCGCGCGTGGTCGCCGCCCCGGGGCAGGCACGCACCCGGGGCGAGCACGAGGCGGCGACGCGCGACCTGCTCGCTCACCGGTAGCCTGGACGGACACCGGCACCTGTAGCTCAGTTGGTCAGAGCATCTCGTTTACACCGAGAGGGTCGGGGGTTCGAGTCCCTCCGGGTGCACCGATCGCGGGGCCATGACACGGCGTGACGCCGCGGCTCCGTCATGCCGACCGCCCGTCAGGCGCCTATGAGAGCATGCTCACCATCATGGGCTCCTCGTCAGCGTCCTCGCGCGCCTTCGCTCCGCCCTCGCGGTGGGCCGAGGTGCGCTCCGGCGTCGCCGTGACGCTGGGCGCCGGCCTCGGCCTGTTCCCCCTGGGCGTGGCCTTCGGGATGCTCGTGGTCCAGGCCGGGCTGCCCGCGTGGGTCGCACCCCTGTTCTCCGTGGTCGTGTTCGCCGGGTCCGTCGAGCTGCTGCTCGTCTCGCTGGTGGTGGCGGGCACGCCGCTGCTCACGATCGCCGTGACGGTGTTCCTCGTGAACTTCCGCCACGTGTTCTATGCGTTCAGCTTCCCGCTGCGCGTGGTCCGGGGGCGCCTCGCGCGGATCTACTCGATGGGCGCCCTGATCGACGAGGCCTACGCCATCGCCGCCGCCCAGCCCCGCGGTTGGACGGCGCCCCGGCTGCTGGCCATGCAGATCGCGCTGCATGCGTATTGGGTGCTCGGGGGCCTCGCCGGGGTGGCCGTCGCGTGGCTGCTGCCCGTGCCGGTCGAGGGCCTCGAGTTCGCGCTCGTCGCCCTCTTCATCGTGCTCGCCATGGACGCCGCCCGCACGCGGGCCCAGCTGCCCCTCGTGCTGGCGGCCGCGGTCGCCGTCGGGGTGGCTCTGCTGCTCGCGCCCGCGCAGGTGCTCGTCGTCGCCTTCGCCCTCTACGCCGCGGTGCTGATCGCGTTCCACGTGCTCGCCGCGCGCGGGACCGCCCTGCCGCTGCCTGAGCCCGTGCCCGTCACCGGGCCGGTGCCCGTCGTCGCCGCGGCGGGGGAGCGGGCCGTCACGGATGCCGAGCCCGGCGTCGAGGAGGACCCCCGATGACCGGCGCCGCGTACCTGGTGGCCGCGGCCGTCGTCGCGGGCCTCGTGACCTTCTGCCTGCGCGCGGTGCCGTTCGCACTGCTGCAGCCGCTGCGGGAGTCCGTGCTCGCCGCGCGGCTGGCGGTGTGGATGCCTGCCGGCGTGCTGACCATCCTGGCCCTCGTGATGCTGCTCGACGCCGCGGCGCTGGCCCCTGGAGAGCCCGTGGACGGGACGCGGGTGGCCCACGCGCTGATCGCGGCGGCGGTGACAGTCGTCGTGCATCTGCTGGCCGGGCGGCGGACCCTGGTCTCGATCGCCGCCGGCACGCTGGCGTACGTGCTGTTGGTCAACCTGGCCTGACCGGCGGCGGGGCGGATTCGCCCAGGCGTTCGGCCCATGCGCGGGTCGCCGCGGCGAGGCGCCGGCCGTAGGCGGTGACCCCGTCTGACAGCGTCCCGGCGTTGTAGAGCGTCCCCGCCCGGGCGATCCCCTCCGCGGAGAGGTCGCCGCGCAGGTGACCGCGCAGGATCTCCAGCCCCAAGGCCAGGTTGTCCTCCGGCTCCCACAGGTGGAGGCCGTGCTCCGCCGCCTGCGCGAAGTACGGCGGCCACGTGATCTGCGCGGGCCCCACGCCGTTGGACTTCTCACCCTGCGCCACCCGGGCCACGAGCTCCTCGTAGCGTTCCCGGGTTACGGGGACGTCCGTCCCGCGCGGGGCGCTGTGCACACCGCCGGCGTCGTGCCCGAAGACGTTCCGGCCGCCGGACTCGAGCTCGGCCAGGGCCGCCGCCACCGCGAGGGGAACGTCCGCCCGGCGTGCGGCGGCCACGATCGCCGCGGCGTTGTCGAGGTGTCGGCCGAGCGTCGCCGTCGGGTCGGAGGAGCGGTCGCGGGCGGAGCGGCGGGTGAGGAGGTCGCGGAGCAGGCCCATCGGCCCACCCTCCCGCATCCCGGGTTGAGTTGTCGCGGGTGACGGGCCCGCGCACCCGCGACAACTCAACCCGGGATGCGGGGCAGGGGCCGGGCAGCGGCGCGTCGTCGGCGTCCGGGGCGCACTAGGGTGGAGCGCATGTCCGCGACCCCCCTCGGCTTCTGGAAGCTGCCCGCACGTCCCGACGGCGCCGCCCGTCACCTCGCCGTCATCACCGGGGGCGAGGCGCAGCAGACCATGCTCTTCCTCCAGGACGGGCAATGGTCCATCCTCGCCCTCTTCCAGGACGAGCTGGCCGGCAAGGCCGCCGCCCGCACCCTGGACGCGCTCCTGCAGTCCGTCACCTGTCTCCGCATGGGCGGCCGTGACGTCCTCGACGGTGCCGACACCCCGCGGCCCGGTATCGAGTGGGCCGGCTACGACCGCGAGTTCGAGGAGGCCGACGTGGCCGAGCAGCGCGACGTCGAGCCGCGCGGCCGGATCTGGATCCTCCCCGCCACGGACGGCGCCTCCGTCGGCCTCAAGCTTCCCGGGCACCGCCGGTACGACGACGCCGTCGCCCAGTTCGCCGACGTCGACGCGGCGCGTGCCGCCGTCGCGGCGATCGACGAGCTCCTGGGCGTCGGCCCGCGCGGCTGAGCCGGCCGGCGTTCGTCGGCCCGGGGTCGTGACCGTTCGCCTCCCAGGGTTCACCTGCTGTTCACCCGGCTGCGCTGCCGGGCCCGGCTTCCTCGTCCGCCGCCCGCCCATAATGGTGGACAGAGCACAGGCCGCGGCCCGCCGCCGTCGTACCGAGGAGGGGGACGGACGGGCACGGTGACGCACCCAGTGAAGGAGACGGTCCATGGAGCTGCTGCAGCCCGACGCCCCCCGCGAGAACCTCCGCGAGTTCATCGACAAGCTGCGCGACGGCGGCTACACCGTCTCGGACGGCCACACCAACGATCCCGACCTGATCGATCCGCAGGGCCGTGCCGTGGAGACGTGGAGGGAGGACTACCCGTACGAGACGCGCATGACGCGCGAGGAGTACGAGCTGGAGAAGTACCGCCTGCAGATCGAACTGCTCAAGCTGCAGTACTGGGGCGAGGACACCGGCCAGCGCCACATCATCGTCTTCGAGGGCCGCGACGCCGCCGGCAAGGGCGGCACCATCAAGCGCTTCACCGAGCACCTGAACCCCCGCACCGCCCGCGTCGTGGCCCTCAACAAGCCCTCGGACCGCGAGCTCGGCCAGTGGTACTTCCAGCGCTACATCCAGCACTTCCCCACGGCGGGCGAGATCGTGCTGTTCGACCGATCGTGGTACAATCGCGCCGGCGTCGAGCGCGTGATGGGCTTCGCCACGGACGAGCAGTACCGCCGCTTCATGAACCAGGTGCCGCTGTTCGAGAAGATGCTCGTGGACGACGGCATCCACCTCACCAAGTTCTGGTTCTCCGTGACACAGACCGAGCAGCGCACGCGCTTCGCGATCCGCCAGATCGACCCGGTCCGCCAGTGGAAGCTCTCGCCCATGGACCTCGAGTCCCTGGACCGTTGGGAGGCGTACACGGAGGCCAAGGAGGCCATGTTCCTCCACACGGACACGGACCACGCCCCGTGGATCTCCATCCGCTCCAACGACAAGAAGCGGGCCCGCCTCAACGCGATGCGCTACTTCCTGTCCCAGTTCGAGTACGAGGGCAAGGACCACGAGGTCGTCGGCACCCCGGACCCGCTGATCGTGCGCCGCGGCCGCGACGCCGTGGGGGACTGACCGCGGTCGACGTAGGCTGGGGGGCGGGTCCGTGTCCGGCACGGCCCGTCCCACCGTCCGAGCCACAGGAGGCCACCCGCGATGACCGAGCAGACCACCACCGTCCCCGTCGGCGCCGCCGACATCGGCGTCACGGGCCTGGCGGTGATGGGCGCGAACCTCGCCCGCAACTTCGCCCGCCACGGCTACACGGTGGCCCTGCACAACCGCAGCCGGGCCCGCACGGACCAGCTCGTGGCCGAGCACGGTGACGAGGGTGCGTTCGTGGCGACGGAGACGCTCGCCGAGCTCGTGCAGTCCCTCGCCGTGCCGCGCCGGGTGCTCATCATGGTCAAGGCGGGCGCCCCCGTGGACGCCGTCATCGACCAGCTCGTCCCCCTGCTGGACGAGGGCGACATCGTCATCGACGCCGGCAACTCCCATTACGAGGACACCCGCCGCCGCGAGGCGGCCCTCGCCGAGAAGGGCCTGCACTTCGTGGGCGTCGGTGTCTCCGGCGGCGAGGAGGGTGCCCTGCACGGTCCGGCGATCATGCCCGGCGGTCCGGAGAAGTCCTACGAGGCCCTCGGCCCGATGCTCGAGAAGATCTCCGCGCAGTTCGAGGGGGAGCCGTGCTGCGCCTGGGTCGGCACGGACGGCGCCGGCCACTACGTGAAGATGGTCCACAACGGCATCGAGTACGCGGACATGCAGGTCATCGGCGAGGCCTACGACCTGCTGCGCCGCGTGGGCGGCCTCGAGCCCGCCGAGCAGGCCGAGGTGTTCACGGCGTGGAACCAGACCGACCTGGCCTCCTACCTCATCGAGATCACGGCCGAGGTGCTCGCCCAGGTGGACGCGGCCACGGGCCGCCCGCTCGTGGACGTGATCGTGGACGAGGCCGGGCAGAAGGGCACCGGCCGCTGGACCGCGATCTCGGGTCTCGACGTCGGCTCCCCGGTGGCCGCGATCGCCGAGTCCGTCTTCGCCCGCTCGCTGTCCTCTCAGCGCGCGGTGCGCCAGGTCGCCCGTGAGACCCTCGCGGCCGGCGTCGACGAGGAGGCGCAGCGCGCCCCGCAGGACACGGACACGTTCGTGGAGGACGTGCGCCAGGCGCTGTTCGCCTCCAAGCTCGTGGCCTACGCGCAGGGCATGGACATGCTCGCCGCCGCCGCCGAGGAGTACGGCTGGTCGCTGGACCTGGGCACCATCGCCTCGCTGTGGCGGGACGGCTGCATCATCCGCGCCGACCTGCTCGACGTGATCATGCAGGCCTTCGGCGGCCGCGACACCTCCCGCCACCCGGCGCCGGGCACCCGCGCCCCCGGCCAGCCGCTCAACCTGCTCTTCGCCCCCGAGTTCGCCCAGGCGATCGCCGAGGCCCTGCCGGCCTGGCGCCGCGTCGTCGGCACCGCCGTCGCCGCGGGCGTGCCGGTGCCGGTGTTCTCCTCGGCCCTGGCGTACTACGACGGCCTGCGGGCCGACCGCCTGCCGGCCGCCCTCGTGCAGGGCCAGCGCGACTACTTCGGCGCCCACACCTACCTGCGCGTCGATCGCGAAGGTTCCTTCCACACGCTGTGGTCCGGCGACCGCACCGAGGTGGACGGCGAGGGCGTGCCCGTCGTCATGCCGCAGCCGACCGAGGGCGACCCCACGCAGGACTGACCCGGCGTGGACCCGGCCCTCAGATCCAGAGGGCCGGGTCCACGTACTCCGCGGGGTCCACGAGCGGCTTGCCCTCGGACGGGCCCTTGCGCGGTCGGACGGTGGCCGGCACGCCGGTGGCGATCGCGTCGGCGGGGGTGTCTTTCACGACGACGGCGTTGGCGCCCACCGCCGTTCCCTCCCCGATCTCGACGGGTCCGAGGATCTTGGCGCCGGCCCCCACCACGACGCCGTCGCGCAGCGTGGGGTGCCGCTTCACCTTGGCCAGGGAGCGGCCGCCGAGGGTGACCCCGTGGTACAGCATCACGTCGTCGCCGATCTCCGCGGTCTCGCCGATCACGACGCCCATGCCGTGGTCGATGAAGAACCGACGACCGATCGACGCGCCGGGGTGGATCTCGATGCCCGTGGCCGCCCGCGTGACCTGCGAGAGCACGCGGGCGGGCATCTTCAGCCGGTCATGCCGCCACATCCGGTGCGCGACGCGGTGCGCCCACACTGCGTGCAGACCCGAGTAGACGAGGGCCACCTCGAGGTCACCGCGCGCCGCTGGGTCATGGCTGCGGACGGTCGCGATGTCTTCCTTGATGCGGGAGAACAGTCCCACGGGCGGCCCCTTCGGGTCGGTGCGGTCGGTGAGCGGGCGGCGGTCAGCCGCGGATGTCCTCGAAGAGGGCGGTGGAGATGTAGCGCTCGCCGAAGTCACACACGATGGCGACGATCAGCTTGCCCTCGGACTCGGGCTTGGCGGCCTCCTTGAGGGCGGCCGAGATGATCGCGCCGGTGGAGATGCCGCCCAGGATGCCCTCCTCGGTCCCGAGCCGACGGGCGGTCTCGATGGACTCCTCGAAGGTGGCCGGGTAGACCTCGTCGTAGAGGTCGGTGTCCAGGATCTCCGGCACGAAGTTCGCGCCGATGCCCTGGATCTTGTGCGGGCCGGCCTGGCCGCCGGAGAGGATGGGGGAGTCGGCCGGCTCGACGGCGATGAGCTTCACGTCCGGCTTCTGCTCGCGCAGGTACCGGCCCGCGCCCGTGATGGTGCCGCCGGTGCCGACGCCGGCGATGAACACGTCCACGGCACCCTCGGACGCGTCCCAGATCTCCGGGCCGGTGCCCGTGTAGTGGGCCTGGATGTTGGCCTGGTTCGCGAACTGCTGGGCCCAGATGGAGTTCGGGGTGCTGCGGACGATCTCCTGGGCGCGCTCGAGGGCCCCGCGCATGCCGTCTGCACCGGGGGTCAGCACGATCTCGGCGCCGAACGCCTTGAGCATCACGCGGCGTTCGGTGGACATGGTCTCGGGCATGGTCAGGATCACGCGGTAGCCGCGCGCCGCGCCGACCATGGCCAGGGCGATGCCGGTGTTGCCCGAGGTGCCCTCCACGATGGTGCCGCCGGGGGTCAGCTCGCCGGCCGCCTCCGCGGCGTCGACGATGGCGGTGCCGATGCGGTCCTTCACCGAGTTGGCCGGGTTGTAGAACTCGACCTTCACGGCGACGTCGCCGGGCAGGTCCTTCGCGAGGCGGTTCAGCCGGACCAGGGGCGTGCCGCCGACCGCCTGGGTGATGTCGTCAAGGATGCGGGCCATGGTGGTACCTCCGGGGGGTGGTGGTGCGCCTCGGGGCGCGGGCGATCTAGTGGGTGTTCCTGCGTCAGGCTATCGAGCCGCGGCGCCGCTCAGGCGTCCACGAGCCACGCGGAGTAGTTCCGGCGCACCTTCGCGAGCTTCGGATCGATGACCACACGGCAGTATCCATTGGAACGGCGCCGCGCATAGAAGTCCTGGTGAATGTCCTCGGCCGGGTGCCACGCGGACGCCGGCTCGACGCGTGTGACGATGGGGCTGTCATAGTTCGCCTGCGCCCGGGCGATCTCGTCCGCGAAGAACCGGGCCTCGGCCTCGTCGTGGGCGAAGACGGCCGAGCGGTACTGGGTGCCGACGTCGGCCCCCTGGCGGTTCAACGACGTGGGGTCGTGGCCGGTGAAGAACAGGTCCATGATCACCTCGGGCGGCACGACGGCGGCGTCGAAGCGCACACGGACCGCTTCGGCATGGCCGGTGGTCCCGGTGCACACGGACTCGTAGCTCGGGGCGGGGTCGTCGCCTCCGGTGTAGCCGGACTCGACGGCGAGCACGCCCCGCACGCGACGGTAGACGGCGTCGAGGCACCAGAAGCAGCCGCCGGCGAGCGTCAGCTCGCGGACGTCGGCGGGCGCGCCGGAGGCGCCGAGGGGCTCGGTACGGGGGGAGTCGGTCATGGCAGGCACAGCAACGCGGGCCGCGCTTTTCATTCCCGACGACGCCGCCCCGTGCCGTCACCCAGGGCCGCCGGGGCGTGCGCGCCCGGGCCGGGTGGGCCATCATGGCCGGTATGACCGTGTCCCGCCCCGCCGTCCCCGCCTCGCCGGTGCATGCCCTGGCCCCGCCGACGCTCGGGCAGGTCCTCGAGGTCGTCCAGGGGCTGTGGCCGCGGGAGCTGGCGGAGCCGTGGGACGCCGTCGGGCCGGTGGCCGGGCGCCCGGAGTCGCCGGTGCGGACCGTCCTGTGGGCGCTGGATCCCGTGCAGGCCGTGGCCGACGAGGCCGTCGCCCGCGGGGCCGACCTCGTGGTCACCCACCACCCGCTCCTGCTGCGCGGGACCTCGTCCGTCGCCGCCGTCGGACACGCCGCCGCCGCGAAGGGCCGCCTGCTGCACACCCTGATCGAGCACCGCATCGCCCTGCTCGCCGCGCACACCAACGCCGACGCCGTCGTGGACGGCGTCTCGGACGTGCTGGCCCGTGCCGTCGGCGTCACCGGGGCGCTCTCGCCCCTGACGACCTCTGCCGCCGGCACCGGGGCCGAAGGCATCGGCCGGGTGGGCGACCTGCCCGAGGAGACCGACCTGGCCGCCTTCG
>NZ_RBLN01000385.1:0-1610 GCF_003989405.1 Micrococcus sp. HSID17227
TCACGACGGCCCGTAAGTGCACGGTGGCCACGGGCAAGTGGGTGAGCAGCTGGGATCTGCGCACGCACACGTCTGCATCGACGCTGCAGATCGATCACTTGGTGCCCGTGCATGAGGCGTGGGGCTCTCCGTCAGGAGGGGCCCTTCGTGTGGGGAGCGGATGACGAGATTCGAACTCGCGACCTCCACCTTGGCAAGGTGGCGCTCTAGCCAACTGAGCTACATCCGCCTGAGTCGATCGTCACGGATCGTCTCCGTGCGCGATACTGGGTTCGAACCAGTGACCTCTTCCGTGTCAGGGAAGCGCGCTACCGCTGCGCCAATCGCGCTCGTCCACCTCCGAAGAGGTGGTGAACATGCCGCCACTCCCGGTCGGAGAAGGCTGCGAGGTCGGGACGGGATTCGAACCCGCGTATACGGCTTTGCAGGCCGCTGCCTCGCCTCTCGGCCACCCGACCAGGGGTGAAGGTTGAGCGAGCGGATGACGAGATTCGAACTCGCGACCTCCACCTTGGCAAGGTGGCGCTCTAGCCAACTGAGCTACATCCGCGTGTCGGTGCCGCCGGGATCCGCTCGTCCGAGCCGCTCACCTGCGTTTTCCAACGAGAAAGAACTCTAGGCCATCTCCGCCCGGATGCAAAATCGGCGTCCGCTGGCGTGTCGGGCCACCCCGTCGGGGGTCCGCGGACCCTGCCAGAATGGCTGACCATGACCCAGCCACGCCTCGCGCATCAGACCCCCCACGGGCGCATGTACGCGCGCTCCCTCTCGGGCCTGCCCGAGGTCCCGTCCATCACCACCGTGATCGGCATGGAGAAGACGGACCTGGACGGCTGGGTCGGGTGGATGGCGGCCCAGTCCGTGACCCAGGATCCGCGCCTGGCGGAATCCGTGGGCTCCGCCGCGCGCCTGAAGCAGGTGGCCCGGCAGTCCGCCGACGCCGCCGCCCGCTACCGGGACGCCGCGGCCGAGCGCGGGGACCGCGTGCACGACTACGCCGAGCAGGTGGCCCAGCGCGCCCTCGGCCGCCCCCACACCATGGCGGAGGCCCGGGCCCGGCTGATCGAGCACGGCGAGGGCGCCTACGCGGACCGCTTCGACGAGTGGTGGGACCTCTACGACGTCCGGCCGATCGCGGCCGAGATCACCGTCTGGAACCACACGGTGGGCTACGCGGGCACGCTGGACCTCGTCGCCCGGATCGGCGGCCGGCTGTGCCTGATCGACTACAAGACGAAGGGCACGGGGCGGGACGGACGGGTCAAGGCGCTCGATCCCAAGGTGGTCATGCAGCTGACCGCCGGCCTGAAGGCGGAGGAGTCCCTGGTGGACCCCGAGGCCGGCACCTGGGAAGAGTGGCGGCACGGCCAGGCCGAGATGCTGCTCGGCGTCGCCCTGGGGGAGACCGAGGTCGCCGTGCACCAGGCCAACCCCGGTGTGCTGCCCCGCCACTGGCACAAGTTCTGGGCCCTGCGCCAGGTCTGGAAGCACGCGCAGGCCGTGGACGACGCCGGCCCCGCGCTCCGCGTCATCGGCCCGCCTCCGCCGTCGGTCCCGGCGTCGGCGGCCACCGGACTGCAGGCCGTGCGCGCCGCGGAGAGCGGAAGGGG
>NZ_RBLN01000386.1:0-1522 GCF_003989405.1 Micrococcus sp. HSID17227
TTAGCGTGGGTCATGAGCGGGCTCTTTCCAGCGGATGGGTTGTTGAGGAACTTCCATCCTGCCGGGCGGGGCCCGCTCGTCTCATCTCAGCCCGGGCCTCGTGCCAAGAACCTCATGACCCACAACAGCTAGAGCTGCCGGCCGCCGCGGCAGCTGGAGCCGCGGGCCCGGGCCATCTCCCCGACACGGTCCGCGGCGGGGCCCTCGCGGCCGGCAGCCGAGAGCGCGTGGGGCCGCCGACGGTTGGAAGCTCAGCAAGGGGGGAGGGCGCGGAGACGGCGGCACGGCAGGGCCCCGCCGTGGGGGTGATGTCTGGGCCGGCGACCGGCGGGGGACGTGTCGTGGAGGGGCAGCCAGCTGCCGGCGCCGCGCTGCGAGCTCGCGGTGCCGCGGAGACAGCGGCATCCGCCGCGGGCGGACGGCCCCGCCCGTATCGTGCGGGCGGGGCCACCGGGGGGTGTGGGCGCTCGCGGCCCGGGCGGTCAGCGGCGGGGCCGCCGCAGTGCGACGACCCCGCCGAGAGGGAGAGGGGATCAGGCCGTGGCCGGAGCCTCGGCGGTCCCGCGGGTGCTGGCCCGCTCCACGGCGGAGCCCTCCCGCACGCTGGCGGACTCCGGGGACTGCATCAGCGGCACGGCGCGGAACAGACGTCCCACGCCCTCGTACTCGGCGTCGATCGTGGGGAGCTGATCCCGACGGATCGGCATCAGAATGCCGTGCGCCCACTGGCCGTGGACCCACGCGACGGGCTTGCCCGAGTGGTTGGTGTCCGGGTCGAACGTGAGCACCTCACCGTCGCTGGTGTACCGCGCCGTCACGTCGGCCAGCGCCTTGACGTACTTCGGATTGACCGTGAACGTGCCCTCCTCGAGCGCGCCCCGCGGCTGGGTGTGCAGGCGGAACAGGGAAGCGATCTTCGGATACTCGTCCGCGTCCGCGGCCGCGTAGTTCTTCAGCGGCACCGTCTGCACCTGCCCGTTCGCCGCGTGGACGGTGAACGTGACGGTGTCCTCGTCGGCCGTCAGCTCCACCGTGCCGTCCTTCTTCGCGGCGCGGAGCACCGGGAGCAGAACCTTCAGGCCCGAGCGGTGCAGGCGCACCGGCGGCAGGCCCGCGCCGTGCGCGGGCGCCTCCAGGGCGTACTCGGTCAGCGTGCGGGCGAGCTGGTAGCGGTCCGTGCTGTAGGCGATCAGGCCCTGGTCGGTCACCTCCAGGGGGACCGTGGTCAGGCGAGCCCCGACCGGCTCGTCGGCGAGGCGGGCGGGGTAGGAAGCGACATCGAGACCGCGGAGCAGCTGGCGGGCGTTGAACGTGAGCATGAGAGCCTCCAAGGCTAGGGGTGCAGGGGGCCGGTTGCCTCCCGCTGAGTCAAACCATACACGCGTTATGGTGTGGGCGCAATCGGTTGTGTGGTGTTGTTTCTGGTGGGGGTGTGGTGGTGTGCTGGCGGTGTTATGGCATGGGCGGGGGTGGGGGGCTGCGCGGGGTGCCGGCCCGCCGGCCCGCCGGCCCGCCGGCCCCT
>NZ_RBLN01000387.1:0-1384 GCF_003989405.1 Micrococcus sp. HSID17227
TCCACGCCGGCAGCACGGTCTCGCGGACGTCGTAGTCGAAGCCGCGCTCGTCCATCCACGGGTCGTTGAAGATCTTGGCGAGGTAGCCGCGGCCCGAGTCGGGCAGCACGATCACCATGACGTCCTCCGGGCCGAGCTCGCGGGCGGCGCGCAGGCCGGCCACGACGGCCAGACCGGAGGAGCCGCCCACGAGCAGGCCCTCCTCGGCGGCGAGGCGGCGGGTCATGGCCAGGGCCTCGGCGTCCTCGACGGCGATGACCTCGTCCGGGACCGCGGGGTCGTAGTTGTCCACCCACATGTCCTCGCCGACACCCTCGACGAAGTAGGGCCGGCCGGTGCCGCCGGAGTACACCGAGCCGCTGGGGTCCGCGCCGATCACGCGGACGGGACCGGACGGGCGGTCCGCCGAGACCTCCTTGAGGTAGCGGCCGGTGCCCGTGATGGTGCCGCCCGTGCCGGCGCCCATCACGACGTGGGTGACGCGGCCGGCCGTGTCCTCCCAGATCTCGGGGCCGGTGGTCTCGTAGTGGGAGGCCGGGGCGGCGGGGTTGAAGAACTGGTTGGGCTGATAGGCCCCGGGGATCTCCCGCACGAGGCGGTCGGCGACCCCGTAGTAGGACTCCTCGGACGTCGGGTCCACGGCGGTGGGCGTGACGACGAGCTCGGCGCCGTACGCGCTGAGCACGTCCCGCTTCTCCTGACCCACCTTGTCCGGGGTGACGAACACGGTGCGGTAGCCCTTGAGCTGCGAGACCAGGGCCAGCCCTACGCCCGTGTTGCCCGAGGTGGGCTCCACGACGGTGCCGCCCGGGCCGAGCAGGCCCTCGCGCTCGGCCTCCTCGATCATCTTCAGCGCGATGCGGTCCTTCACGGAGCCACCGGGGTTCAGGTATTCGACCTTCACCAGCACGGTGGCCTCGATGCCCTCCGTCACGGAGTGCAGCTTCACGAGCGGGGTGTGCCCGATCAGCTCGAGGACGTTCTCGGCGTACTGCATGGGCTGCGCAGGGGTGGGCGCGGGGGTCTGTTCAGTCACGCACCCCACGCTACGCCAGGGGCCGGACGCCGAAGGAGGGCCCCGGACACGCGGGGCAACGCCCGGCGTGCGCGCCGTCACGGCCGACGTCGTCCTGTCCGGGCCCGGGTGTACGGTGCGGGCATGATCGCCCCGGACGCCGAGCGCCGCGTACGCGTGCCCGTCCCCGTGGACGTCGCGCTCACCCTGCGTCCCCTGCAGCGCGGCGCGGCCGACCCCACGGTCCGCGCCACACCGCAGGGCGTCTGGCTCACCCTGCGCTCCCCCGCCCCGGACGCGGCGGCGGGCGGGCCGGGCCGGCCGCCGTCCTTGCTGGCCTCCGGCGCCCGGGAGGCCGCAGGGGGCGGC
>NZ_RBLN01000388.1:0-1485 GCF_003989405.1 Micrococcus sp. HSID17227
TCGCCCTCGGCCCGGACGCCGCGACCCACGCCGCCGGCCTCGACCCGGCCCCCGAGGAGGTCGACTGCGCCGGCCTGGTGCTGCTGCCCGGGCTCGTCGACCTGCACACCCATCTGCGCCAGCCCGGCAAGGAGGACGCGGAGACGGTCGAGACCGGCACCCGCGCCGCCGCGATGGGCGGCTTCACCTCGGTCCACGCGATGGCCAACTCGACGCCGACGGCCGACACCGCCGGCGTGGTGGAGCAGGTGTGGCGGCTGGGCCGGGACGCGGGCTGGTGCGATGTGCACCCCGTGGGCGCGGTGACCGTGGGCCTGGCCGGCGAGGCCCTGGCCGACCTCGGCGCGATGGCCGACTCGCAGGCCCGCGTGCGGATGTTCTCCGACGACGGCATGTGCGTCCACGACGCCGTGCTGATGCGCCGGGCCCTCGAGTACGTGAAGTCCTTCGGCGGCTTCGTGGCCCAGCACGCGCAGGAGCCCAACCTCACCGCCGGCGCCCAGATGAACGAGTCCGAGCTCTCCGGCGTCCTCGGCCTGGCCGGCTGGCCCGCCGTGGCGGAAGAGGCCGTCATCGCCCGTGACGTGCTGCTGGCCCAGCACGTGGACTCCCGCCTGCACGTGTGCCACGTCTCCACGGCCGGCTCCGTCGAGCTGATCCGCTGGGCCAAGGCCCAGGGCGTGGCCGTGACCGCCGAGGTCACCCCGCACCACCTGCTGCTCACCGAGGAGCTCGTCCGATCCTACGACCCCGTGTTCAAGGTCAACCCGCCGCTGCGCCGCGAGTCCGACGTGATGGCCCTGCGCGCCGGGCTGGCCGACGGCACCATCGACACCGTGGGCACCGACCACGCCCCGCACACCGCCGAGACCAAGCAGTGCGAGTGGACGGTCGCGGCGATGGGCATGACGGGCCTCGAGACCGCCCTGTCCGTGGTGCAGCAGGCGATGGTGGACACCGGCCTGATGGACTGGGCCGGCGTCGCCCGCGTGATGTCCACGGCGCCGGCCCGGATCGCCGGCCTGAGCGACCAGGGCCAGGCCGACGAGCGCGGCGTCCCGCGCGTCGGCGCCGTGGCCAACCTCGTGCTCGTGGACCCGCAGGCCCGCCGCACCGTGGACCCCGAGCAGCACCTGACCAAGTCCCGCAACAGCCCGTACCGGGGCATGGACCTGCCGGGCGCGGTACGCCACACGGTCTATCGCGGCGCCCGCGTCGTCGCCGACGGCGCCCCCGCCCGGCCGTACCGCCACCCGGCCCTGACGGAGACGGGGGAGCGCGCGTGAGCATCACCCCCCTGGCCGCCGCCCTGGCGGCCCGACCCGTCCCGCCGCGGACCCCGACGAACGACTACGCGCACGACGTCGGGGACGCCCTGGCCGCCCGCGGCATCGACTAGAGCTGCCCGCCCTTCCGCGTTGGGGGCGGAACTCGGCGGTATTCGGGGTGGGGATCCCCGAGTTCCGCCCCCGGACCGCGTGGGGT
>NZ_RBLN01000389.1:0-1407 GCF_003989405.1 Micrococcus sp. HSID17227
GCGTGGCGACGGCGGCACGGATCTCCGCCTCATCGGCGAGCGTCCGGAGGGCGCCGGCGGCCACGAGGCGGCGGTGCAGGGAGCGGGCCGGGCGGAGGTCGGCGTACTGCAGGTCCACCATCGCGAGGCGGGGGTCGGTCCAGTCCGCGCCCGTGCGGGCCCGCAGGCCCTCGAGGACGCGCAGCTTGGCCGCCCAGTCGGCGCGGTCGCTCAGGGACAGCGGATCCGCGGTGGCGTCGTCGAGGTCGACGGCCCAGGCGTCCAGCACTTCGCGCGTCTGCGGATCCGCCGCCCCGAAGGCGGCGCAGTGGGCGCGGGCCGCGTCCAGGTAGGACCGCAGGATCTGCAGCCCGGTCCAGTGCCGGCGCACGGGGCCGTCCGCGGTGCGTTCGAGCAGGGGCACCGTGGCCCGCAGGCCCGGGTCGTGGCTGATCGTCTGCAACGCGGCCACCGGGTCGTCCAGGGTGAGCCGGGGCGCCGTCCCGGCCTCGGCCATCGCGAGGACGAGCGCGGTCATGCCCATCCGCAGCCACGTGGCGTGCTGGCTCAGCGTCGCGTCGCCGATGATCACGTGGAGCCGGCGGTAGGCCTCGGGGCGGGCGTGCGGCTCGTCCCGCGTGTTGACGATCGGCCGGTGGATCGTGGTCTCCAGGCCCACGGGCTCCTCGAAGTAGTCGGCCCGCTGGGACAGCTGGAAGCCCGGCCGCTCCCCCGCCGGGCCGAGTCCCACGCGGCCCGCGCCCACGAGCACCTGCCGCGCCGCGAAGAACGGCAGCAGGACGGCGGTGAGCTCCTCGAAGTCGAGGGACCGGGCCACGAGGTAGTTCTCGTGCGCGCCGTAGGACTGGCCCTTGCCGTCCACGTTGTTCTTGTAGACCAGCACCTCCGGGGCGCCCTCGGCCTGGCCGATGTGCTCGGCCGCCGCCTGGGCGACCAGGTCCCCGGCGGCGTCCCACACCATGGCGTCCCGCGGGGTGGTCGTCTCCGGCGACGAGTACTCCGGGTGGGCGTGGTCCACGTACCAGCGCGCGCCGTTGGCCAGCACGGTGGACAGCAGCAGGTGCACGGGCTCCCCGTCCGGGCCCACGAGCGCCTCGTCGGTCAGCTGCGAGGGGTGCGCCGCCGAACGCGGCAGCCGCCAGCCGCGGGCGTCCACGAGCGGCGACTCCCCCGTGTAGTCCCACTCCGTGCCGGCCACCGCCGAGCCGGACCGGGTCGCCAGGTCCGCGTACGCGTTCACGAGCTCGACCGAGAGCACGCTGTGGTGCGCCCCCGGGTTGGCCGGCGCGTGGATGCCGAACTCGGTCTCCGTGCCCATCACCCGGTGCACGCCCCAGCCGGCGGCGTCCCGCCCGTTCGGGGGAACGGCCGCGCCGTGGAAAAGCCGGCGCTGGCCCTCGAAGGCGG
>NZ_RBLN01000390.1:0-1613 GCF_003989405.1 Micrococcus sp. HSID17227
GTGCCCGGCGCACGGTCTCCGCGAGCAGGGACCGCCACAGCCAGGACCACGTCGGGTTGCCGTGCACCGCCACGATCGTGCCGACGATCTCCGCCCCGGCCGCGGCGAGCACGGGACCGGTGTCCGCCACGTGCAGCGTCCGCACGGTCCCCTCCGGGTCCGCGGCGGAGCGGATCTCCACGAGGCGGGACCACGCCGGGTCCCAGCCGGGCAGTCGGTCGGCCGGCGGCAGGGCGGCGGGGGCGGCGGGGATCTGGGGCATGGCTCTGGCTCCTTCAGCTCACCATTCGATCTCGAGCATCGCGGTGTTCAGGCCCGAGCCCACGCCCAGGCAGACCACCGTGTCCCCGTCCTCCAGGGCGTCCATCTCCCGCACGAGGGTGATGGGCAGCGACGCCGGGCCGACGTTGCCCAGCGTGGGGAACGTCGTCGGGATGCGCGCCGGGTCCAGGTGGGCGGACTCCGCGATCGCGTCGGTGTGCATCTGCGAGACCTGGTGGGTGATGAACCGGTCGGCCTCCGGCCACGCCCACTCCGCCGGGACGTCGTGCCACGCGTCCATCACGAGCTCGAGACCGTCCTTGAGCAGGGCGGTGGAGTCGGTGTACATGCCGTGGTGGTCGCCCACGCACAGGCCGTGGTGGTCGGTGCCGGCGCGGGTGATCCCGCGGACGATCCGATGGGCGTCCGGGTGGTCCTCGATGCGGCCGACGACGGCGGCGGCGGCCCCGGAGCCCAGCGTCAGGGACGCGAACTGCTCCATGAAGTTGCCGCGGTGCGTGGTCTCGGCGTGCAGGTTGGCCACGGTGGCGGCCTGCACCTTCGAGGCGTCCTCGGCGGCGACCACGACCGCGTAGTCGATCTGGCCGGCGTCCACGAGGGTGGAGGCGAGCATGAGGCCGTTGACGAACCCGAGGCACGCGTTCGTGATGTCGAAGTTGGTCGCCGAGGTCGGCAGCCCCATGAGGTGATGGATCCGCACGGCCACGGAGGGCTCGAGCGTGGCCCGGGTGACCGACGTGTTCACGAGCAGGCCCACCCGCTCCCGGGGGACGCCGGCCTGCTCCAGGGCCGCGACGCCGGCGCGGGCGGCGGCCTCCTGGAAGTCCTCGGTCTCGTCCCAGTTCCGTCGGCTGCGCACACCGGCCACCCGCTCCAGGAGGGAGCCGGGCAGGCGCAGGCGGGTGAGCACCTCCGCCAGCTGGTCGTCGAGGTCCCGCGAGGTGACTTCGACGGGGGCCTCCACCTCGGTGACCGCCAGGAGGGCGGCGCGGGAGTACTCGTAGCTGGCGTTGCCGGACACGTTCGTCACCAGGACCAATCTGCGGGGGGTCGGGGGAGGGGGGCGCTCACCTGCGGTGAGACGACAGCCCACTGTATCGGAGGGGTCGGGCGGGGCGCCCATCCGGGGCGTCGATCGGCCCGAGGCGAACAGGCTCGCCCCGGACCGGGGTCAGTCCGCGGACACGGCCACGGCGTCGTCCTCGGCGGGCGGGACCGAGACGAGTTCGGGGGAGGCGCCGGCGCCGACGGCCTCGATGCGCTGGTCCACGGGCACGCCCGAGCCGTCCCGGCGCCCGTACTCGATCGGCAGCGCGCGGGCCACGCCGGCC
>NZ_RBLN01000391.1:0-1340 GCF_003989405.1 Micrococcus sp. HSID17227
TGCCGCCGAGTCCGCCGTCCCGTCCCGTCTGCGCAAGGCGCTGCCGGCGGTGGCCGGCGTCGTGGTGCTGGCGCTGCTCGCGGTGCTGGCCGCACGCTGGCTGCGGAGCCTGGACCCGGTGGCGGACTTCATCGCGACCTACGACGGGCACCCGGTCCTGCCCGAGGGCACCCCCGAGGGGATGCCCTGGTGGATGGGCTGGCAGCACTTCCTGAACATGTTCCTGATGGTGCTGATCATCCGGACGGGCCTGCAGATCCGTCACGAGACACGGCCTCCGGCCAACTTCACGCCGACGAAGGACGGC
Source organism: Micrococcus sp. HSID17227 (assembly GCF_003989405.1). NCBI lineage: Bacteria > Bacillati > Actinomycetota > Actinomycetes > Micrococcales > Micrococcaceae > Micrococcus > Micrococcus sp. HSID17227. The sequence continues at coordinate 308 of NZ_RBLN01000391.1, forward strand.
CTGTTCTCCGCGCGGGGCAACACCCCGAAGAAGTTCTCGCTCACCATCTGGATGCACCAGGCCCTCGACGCGCTGTGGCTGCTCAACGGCGTGATCTTCGTGGTGCTGCTGATCGTCACCGGCCACTGGGCGCGGATCGTGCCCACGGACCCGCACGTGTTCCAGCACGCCCTGTCCGCCGGCATCCAGTACCTGTCCCTGGACTGGCCCACGGAGAACGGCTGGGTGCACTACAACGCGCTGCAGATGCTCTCCTACGCGCTGGTGGTGTTCGTGGCCGCCCCGCTCGCCGCCCTCACGGGCTGGCGCATGTCCTCGTGGTTCCCCACGGAGGCCAAGGGACTGAACAAGGCGTTCCCCATGGAGGTGGCCCGCAAGGTGCACTTCCCGGTGATGGTCTTCTTCGTGGCGTTCATCGTGGTGCACGTGTTCCTCGTGGCCTTCACGGGCCTGCTGACGAACTTGAACCACATGTACACCTCGCGGGGCGGTGCCACCGACGCGTGGGGCCTCGTGGTGTTCCTCGTGAGCGTGGCGGTCACCGCCGCCGCGTGGTTCTTCCTGAAGCCCGCCTTCACGGCCCCCGTGGCCTCCCGGTTCGGCACCGTGGGCCGCTGAGCCGGCCGCACGACGACGGCCCCTCCTCCTCCCGGGACTTTCGAACGTGATGTCGGGGGAATGAGCGCTTTCGAACGTGAGATAGGCCCTTTCTCACGTTCGAAAGCGCTCGGGTGCTCGGGCGGGCGGGGCGTCAGCTCCGGGCAGCGCGGAAGGTGACCTGCACCTGGACCATCGGCTTGTCGGCCACGGGGACGCCGTCGGCGCCGACCGGCACGAGGTCCACCTCCACGAGGCGCAGGGACCGGCCGGCGTGTCGCACCCGTGTGAGGGCGACCATCTCGCCGTGGCCGGGGCGCACGAACACCACGTGCACGGCCTGGACGTCGTAGCGCACGCGGTCCGGCATGGCCGCCTGCGCGGCGATGACCGCCCGCAGCGTCATGGCCCCGCCGTGGACCGCGCCCGACGGGTT
>NZ_RBLN01000392.1:0-1480 GCF_003989405.1 Micrococcus sp. HSID17227
TGGGAGTTCCTGCAGATGCTCGACGGGAACTGGCCGCCCGGCGCTGGAGCGCCGCGACCACCTGAGCGGTTCAGCGCGCGGCGTCCGGCCAGTTCCCGTCGAGCATCTGCAGGAACTCCCCCTCGGAGACCAGGGCGATGGCCTGCCCACGGTCCCGCCGGCGCAGGGCGTCCCGCGTCTTGCGGTGCGCCAGCGCCGTGGTCACGGCCTGCGGCGCCCCGTCCTCGGCGCGCGGGCGGTGCAGGTCCGCGGCCTCGAAGCCGTCCCCGACGACGAGCATCGTGGTGGCCGCGCCCACCCGGTTCGCGGTCTGCGCGCCGTGCGAGGCCGCGCGCGTCTTGGCACTCTGACGTGACATGCCGATGCCGCCCGTGAACACCACGGTCTGGCCGAACAGGGGGTGGCCCGGGTCGGCGGTCGGGTTCGGGAGCGGATTGACGCCCTCGTCCGGCCAGCGCATGAAGTCGGGCATGGCGCGTTCGTCCCGCAGCGGGACCCGCGCGTCGAAGACGCCCTCGGTGCGCCGGGCCTGGCGAGTGGCCTTCGACTCGGCGCCCGATCCCGCCGCCCGGGGGGCGAGGACGCTGACGCTCAGCCCCTGGGCCCGCATCAGGCGGTCGACGCCGCGGCCGGCCGGCGCGTCGGTCAGACCCGGCAGAACGTCCGCGTCGGCCGGCGGCGCTCCCAGCACGCGCCGGCCGATGTCCACGAGGATGGCCGCGCAGGCCTCGGCGTCGGCCAGTGCGTCGTGGTGGCGTCCCGGGGTGAAGCCGGCCTCGCGCGCCGCGGAGGGCAGGGCGTACGAGGGCAGGTCGTAGACGCGGCGCGCCAGCACCAGGGTGCACACGAACTCCAGGCCCGGCACGTCCCGGCCGGAGACCTCGAGGCCGGACTCGATGACGCCGACGTCGAAGCCCGCGTTGTGCGCCGCGAGCACGTCCGTCCCCACGAAGTCCGCGAGCTCGTCGTACACCTGCGCGAACCGGGGGGCGTCCAGGACGCGGTCCTCGGTGATGCCGTGGATGCGCACGTTGCGGGGATCGAACCGGTCGAAGCCGACGGGCGGACGGATCAGCCACTCGGCACGGTCCACCATGACCCCGTCCCGCACCCGGACGGCGCCCACGGCGCACGGGGAGCCGCGGAAGCCGTTGGCGGTCTCGAAGTCGATCGCGGTGAAGTCCAGCCCCGGCACGGGGACGCGCCCGCCGCTCACGGGCGCGCGTCGAGCGCGTCCACCAGGTAGGGCAGCAGGGCGCGGAAGGCGTGCCCCCGGTGGCTGATCGCGTTCTTGTCCTCGGGGCTCAGCTGCGCGGTGGACACGTCCCGGCCCTCGGGCCGCAGGATCGGGTCGTAGCCGAAGCCGCCGTCCCCCACGGGCTCGCACAGCAGCGTGCCGGGCAGGCGGCCGTGCTCGACGTGCTCGACGTGGATGGCCCGGGCGCCCGCGGCGTCCGGGCCGCTGGGGACCGCGAGCGCG
>NZ_RBLN01000393.1:0-1242 GCF_003989405.1 Micrococcus sp. HSID17227
TCGCAGCCCGCCCTGCAGGGGCGAGGCCTCCTCGAGCCGGTCCACGGCGAGCGGGCCCTCGGCGGCCACCCGCGCGAGGAGGAGGTACTCCGCGTACGAGGGCAGCACCGCGGCGTCGATGCCGGCCCGCTCACGGTCGATGCGCACCCGCTGGGCTCCGGCGGAGTCCTCGTGGGTCGTCCATGCCCAGCCGTCCCCGTCGGGCGTGAAGCCGACCTGCGTCTGGGCGAGGTAGCGCTCGGGCAGTCCACCGCGGGCGGCGCGCTGGGCGGGCGTGGGGGCGAAGCCCATGCGGGTGGTCAGCACGCCGTCCTCCAGCACCCGGTGCAGGAAGCCGACGTGCACGTCGTCGAGGGTCACGGCCTCCCACCGCTCGAAGGGAGTGAGGTCGAAACGGGCGGCGCCGGTGGGGCGCGGGGCGGGGTGGGTCACGGCGGTGCTCCTGGGGCTCGGGGGTCCGTCCCCCCGATCCTCGCACCCGTCGGGCCCGGTCGCATCCGCCCTCGCCACGGGCGATAATGGGTCGATGACCACGCAGGACTCCCCCCTCACCCCGAACTCCTCCCGGTCCGGCTGCTGCGACGACCACGCCCGCCCGGACACCTCCCGCCGCACCGTCCTGGGCCGCGGCGCCGCCGTCGCCGCCGCGGGTGCCGGCACACTCGCGCTGGCCGGCTGCACGGACCGGCTGCGTGAGAAGGACACCGCGCAGGACCACTACACCGGCTCCGACGCCGTCGACGCGCTGCCCGCCGCCGAGCTGCCCGTGGGCGCCTCCCGGGAGGTGCAGGTGCAGGGTCGGACGCTGATGATGCATCGCGTGGACGAGACCACGGTGACCGCCTTCACCAACGTGTGCACGCATCAGGGCTGCCTGCTCCAGGTCGTGGACCGGCAGGAGGGCCCGGCCTACGCCTGCCCCTGCCACGGCTCGCACTTCGACGTCACCTCGGGGAAGCCGTTCGGCGGCCCGGCCCGCAAGGCCCTCATGGACTACGACGCGGCCGTCGTCGACGACCGCATCGTCGTCAAGCTCTGAGCCCGGCTCATTCCTCCGGCGCGCCGTAGCGCCGGCGCGGGGGCACCACGACGGCGGAGCGGTCGTTGGGGTCCCACGCCGGCTGCTCGCGCCGCCGCGCCGGGTAGTAGCGGTGCCGCCACCAGAACCAGATGAGCGCCCCCAGCACCGGCAGCAGCAGCATGAGGCCGACCCACGGCAGGCGCGCCCGGGCGTCCAGGGGG
>NZ_RBLN01000394.1:0-1479 GCF_003989405.1 Micrococcus sp. HSID17227
CGGCCCGCCGCGCGCCGCTGCCCACCCCGCTCCCCAGGAGGAACCCCCGCCCATGGCCGCCACGCTCTCCCAGTGGGTCGCCGCCGCGCGCCTGCGCACGCTGCCCATGGCGATCGCCCCCGTGATCGTCGGTTCGGCCGCCGCCGCGGAGCTCGGCTCCTTCCACCTCGGCGCGGCGCTGCTGGCCCTCGTGGTGTCGCTCGCGCTGCAGATCGGCGTGAACTACGCCAACGACTACTCGGACGGCATCCGCGGCACCGACGACGAGCGCGTGGGCCCCTTCCGGCTCACCGTCTCCGGGCTCGTGCCCGCGGCCCAGGTGAAGCAGGCGGCCTTCGCGTTCTTCGGCCTCGCCGGGCTGGCCGGCCTGGGGCTCATCCTGCTCTCGGGGCACTGGTGGTTCCTGCTGATCGGCGTCGCCTGCGTGCTGGCCGCGTGGTTCTACACCGGCGGGAAGCGGCCGTACGGGTACCTCGGCCTCGGCGAGGTGTTCGTGTTCGTGTTCTTCGGGCTGGTGGCCGTCCTCGGCACCACGTACACCCAAGCCGGCGCCGTCAGCGGCCTGGCCTGGGCCGGCGCGATCGGCTGCGGGCTGATCTCCACGGCCCTGCTCATGGTCAACAACATCCGGGACATCCCCACGGACCGCGAGGTCGGGAAGATGACGCTGGCCGCCCGTCTGGGCGACGGACCCGCGCGGGCGTCCTACGGCGTCATGCTGGCCGTCGCCCTGCTGCTGCCGCTGTTCTGGGTGGCGGAGCACCCGGGACTGCTGCTCGTGCCGATCGGCAGCCTGCTCGCGATCCGGCCGATCCGCACGGTACTGCGCGCCGACGACCGCCGGACACTGATCCCGGTGCTGCGCGCGACCGGCGTGATCGGGATCGTCTACGCGATCACGTTCACCCTCGGCGCGCTGCTCTGAGCAGCACGGGATGACGGCGGCGTCGGCGGCGTCATGCGCCCCGTCGCCCCGCGGGGTTCACTCGCGGAACCGGCCCTCGGTGTAGGCGTCCTCGGCGTCCGCGTCGGCGGTCTCGGTGCGGCCCCGGCGGCCCGGGCGGCCCTCCCACGCGGCGGACAGGTCCTCGGTGGCCCCCGTGCGCAGGCGGCCGAGGAAGAGGTAGCTGACCGCGAACGTCAGGATCGTGGCCGCGATCACCCCGAAGATCATCCCGAGGTCCATCACGTAGTAGAACAGCGCCCACAGGGCGACGAAGACGACCACGCGGACCAGACCGTAGAAGAAGATGCGCACCGGTCCATCCTACGAGGACGGACGCCCCGCCCGCCGACCCCACAGCCCGCGCCTAGACTGGCGGGATGGGCCGCTTCATCATCCCCGCCGCGATCATCCTCGCGGGCCTGACCCTCTACGCGCTGTTCGAGGCGCTGTTGACCCCCGCCCGCGAGGTGCGCAGCCTGCCGAAGGCGGCGTGGGTGGCGGTCATCGTGCTCGTGCCGCTCGTGGGGCCGCTG
>NZ_RBLN01000038.1:0-13344 GCF_003989405.1 Micrococcus sp. HSID17227
TATCGGCGTGGTCGCGTTCTCCGTGCTCATCACCGTGGGGATGTCCCTGCTCGCCGGCGCCCGCTTCGCCCGCTGGTACTGGCTGCTGATGAACGCGGGGATCCTGGCGGGCTTCGCGTTCTGCGTGTGGCTCTGGTACTCGGCCGTCTACAGCATCGGCACGCTCTGCCTCTACTGCATGATCGTGTGGGCCATGGTCATCGCCCAGCTCGTGCTCGTGACGTCCCGGAACCTGCAGACCGGCACGCTGCCGGCCCCGGCCGGTCTCGTCCGCCTCGCCCGGGAGCTGGCCTGGCCCGTGATCGTGCTCCTCTACGTCCTGGTGTTCGCCTCGATCCTGCTGGAACTGGGCCTCGGGGTCATCGGGATCGACTGAGCCCGCGCTCCCCCACCGGGCACGACGACGGCGGCCGGTCACCCCACCAGGGTGACCGGCCGCCGTCGTGCGGGCCCGGAACGGGCTCAGCCGAACCAGATCGCGAGCTCGCGCTCGGCCGAAAGGGTCGAGTCCGAACCGTGGACGAGGTTCTTCTGGACGGCCTCGCCCCAGTCCCGGCCCAGGTCGCCGCGGATGGTGCCCGGGGCGGCCACGGTGGGGTCGGTCTTGCCGGCCAGCGAGCGGAACCCCTCGATCACCGAATCGCCCGTGACGCGCGCGGCCACCACGGGGCCGGAGGCCATGAACGCGACCAGCGGCTCGAAGAACGGCTTGCCCTGGTGCTCCTCGTAGTGGCGCTCCAGCATGGCACGGGTGGGCGTGAGCATCTTCAGATCGGCGATCACGTAGCCCTTGCGCTCGATGCGCGCGAGGATCTCGCCGACCAGGTTGCGGGCCACCCCGTCCGGCTTGATGAGGACGAGGGTCTCTTCGGTCTGGTGCGTCATGGGGTGTGCTCCTAGCGTCGTCGGACGGCCGCGAGCGCGGTCCGGTTCCCGCCCCACCCTAGTGGGGCCCGGGTCTCAGCGTCCGTGCTCGGCCTCCCAGGCGGCCTCGAGGCGGTCGCGCTGGGCGTTCTCGACGTCCATGGCCCCGCCCTTGATCACGGCGTACGCCCACGTCAGCGCGAAGAGGGCCCCCACCACGAACATCGAGTACTCCCAGAAGCCGGAGGCCAGCAGGACGGCCTGGATCGCCCAGCCGATCGCGATGCCGACGGGCCTGCGCACCAGGGCGCAGGTCAACACCGCGACGACGGCCAGCGCGGAGTAGCCCGCCACGAACCACCAGGCGCCCGGCTCGTCCCGGTGCATGCCGAACAGCATGAGCCCGAGGAAGAAGATGAGCACCGCCTCGAGCATGAGGATCGTGGAGGTGAACAGGGCGCGCACGGAGCGGCGGCGCCGACGAGTGCCGGGGCGCCACTGCCGCTGGGCTCGCGTCTCACGCGCGGGGCGCCAGGACTCGTCGCCGAAGCGCCCCTGCTCCGTGGCGCCTCCGGTCTCCGGCTGGTCGGGGGTCATCGGTCCTCCTCCGGCCGGCGGCGGGCGCCGGCGTCGTCGCGGTCCTCGAGCAGCTCGAGGATCTCCGGATCCAGATCGTCCTCGTCGGCGTCCGCCAGCCCGACGGCGTCGAGCAGGTCGGCGGGGTCGAGGCCGCGGGCGGCCACGGTGACGGGGCCGGCGTGGCGGGGCTCGCCCACGAGGGTGCGGACCTCCGCGGCCAGGGTGATCGAGCCGAGCACGAGCACGCCGCCGCCGGTGCCAGAGGCCAGTTCATCCGCACTCGTCTCCAGGGCCTCCGCGCGGCCGACCGCCCACTCCAGGGCGTCCGGCACGGACTCGGTGGCGTACACGTCATCCTCGGGCCAGCCGGCGTCGACGGCCATGCGGGCCAGCTCCCCGGCCGGGATGGCGCGGGCCGAGGAGGACTGCGTCACCGCGAGGTCCTCCACGTCGTCGCCGAACGCCCGGTAGAGCGCCGCGAGCATGCCCGGCGCGTCCTTCTCCTGGAGGATCCCGACGACCAGCGAGAGGCGGGTGAAGCCGAACGCCTCCTGCACCGCGCGGGCCGTGGCCCGCACGCCGTCCGGGTTGTGGGCGGCGTCCACGATGAGCGTGGGGGCGGTGCGCAGCACCTCGAGCCGGCCGGGCGAGGTGACCTGGGACAGCCCCTCGCGCAGCAGCTCCTCGTCCAGCGGTCGCTCGCCGCCGCCCAGGAACATCTCCAGGGCCGCCACGGCCACCGCGAGGTTCTGCGCCTGGTGCTCCCCGAGCAGCGGCAGGAACAGGTCCCGGTACTCGGCCGCGAGGCCACGCACGGACACCTGCTGGCCGCCCACGGCCAGGGAGCGCTCGAGCACGCCGAACTCGACGCCCTCGAAGCGGAACGGCACGTCGGCCGCTCGGGCCGCCTCGAGCAGCACCTGGGCGGCGTCGCGCTCCTGGGCGGCGGAGACGAGGGCGCCGCCGGGCTTGATGATGCCGGCCTTCTCCTCGGCGATCTCGGCCTCGGTCTCCCCCAGCAGGTCCGTGTGGTCCAGGGAGATGGGGGTGACCACGGAGACGACGGCGTCCGCGACGTTGGTCGCGTCCGTCACGCCCCCGAGGCCCACCTCGAGGACGACGACCTCGACGGGTTCGTCCGCGAACACCGCGAAGCCCAGCGTGGTGACCGCCTCGAAGTACGTCAGCGGGACCTCGCCCGCCGCCTCGAGCTCCGCGTCCACGGTCTGCACGATCGGGAGGATCTCCCCCCACACGCGCACGAAGGTCTCGTCGGCGACGGGGGCGCCGTCGATGCTGATCCGCTCCGTGACGCGCTGCAGGTGCGGCGAGGTGTAGCGCCCGGTGCGCAGCCCGTAGGCGCGCAGGACGGCCTCGACCATCCGCGCCGTGGACGTCTTGCCGTTGGTGCCGGTCAGGTGGATCACCGGGGCCGCGTGCTGCGGGTCGCCGAGCAGCGCGAGCACGCGCCGCATCGGCTCGAGCCGCGGCTGCATCTTGTTCTCCGGAGCGCGGGCGAGCAGGTCCCGGTAGACCTCCTCGACCGTGCCCGGGACGTCCCCGCGCATCACGCGTCCGCCTTCGCGACGGTGACGGCCACGGTCTTCATGGCGTCGTCGGCCGGGTCCTTGCGCGGGTCGGCCGCGCCGGAGTCCACGAGCTCCAGGTCCACCGTGAGGGTCTCCTCCGCCACGAGGCCGCGGTGGGCCTCGAGCGCCGCCACCACGGCGGTGGGGCCCTCGATCCGCGTGCGCACGCGGTCGGAGACGTCCAGGCCGGCGTCCTTGCGGGCCGCCTGGACGGCGCGGACCACGTCCCGGGCGGTGCCCTCGGCGGCCAGCTCCGCGGTGACCTGCGTGTCCAGGACGAGGAAGCCGGCGGTGCCGGGCAGCACGCCCACCGTGGTCCCCTCGGGGGCACCGGTGGAGACGGTGCGCAGCTCGTAGAGCGCGGGGGCCAGGGTCACGGTCTCGCCGTCGGCGAGCGTGACCGCCAGGCCCTCGGCCGTCTCCTCGTAGGCGCCGGCGTCGACCGCCTGCTTCACGAGCGGCACCTGCCTGCCGAACGCCTTGCCGAGCTCGCGGAAGTTCAGCTTCAGCTCCGTGCCGATGCCGTAGCGGGCGATCGCCTCCTCCGAGAGCTCGGTGAGCTCGACGTCCTTGAGGTTCAGCTCGTCCGCCACGATGCGGGCGTAGGTGCCCTCGAGGCCCGCCGCGTCCGGGACGACGACGGACAGGCGGGGCAGCGGCAGGCGCACCCGGCGCCCGGCCCCCTTGCGAAGGGCCGAGCCGGCCGAGCTGATGCGGCGCACGGCGTCCATGCGGGCCACGAGGGAGTCCGCCTCGGGCCCGTGGGGGAACAGGTCGGCGTCCGGGTAGTCGGTCAGGTGGACCGAGCGGCCGCCCGTGAGACCGCGCCAGATCTCCTCGGCGATCAGCGGCATCAGCGGCGCGGCGGCCCGGGTGAAGGCCTCGAGAACGGTGTAGAGGACGTCGAAGGCGACGGTGTCCTCGTCGAAGAACCGCTCACGGGACCGGCGGATGTACCAGTTGGTCAGCGTGTCCATGAAGCCGCGCAGCGCGTCCGTGGCGTCCGAGACCTCGTAGGCGTCCAGGCCGGTCTTGACCTCCCGCAGCATGCGGCCCGTGGCGGCCAGGATGTACTGGTCCAGGGGGTCCTCGGCGGTGTGCCGCTCCTGCGCGCGGTACCCCTCGGGGCGGGCGCCGCCGTCGTGCGCGGTGTTCGCGTACAGGGTGAAGAAGTGGTAGGCGTTCCACGCCGGCAGCAGCACCTGGCGGACGCCCTCGCGGATGCCCTCCTCCGTGACGATCAGGTTGCCGCCGCGCAGGATGGGGCTGGCCATGAGGAACCAGCGCATGGCGTCCGCGCCGTCGCGGTCCAGGACCTCCGTGACGTCTGGGTAGTTGCGCAGCGACTTGGACATCTTCTGTCCGTCCGAGCCGAGCACGATGCCGTGCGAGATCACGTGGGAGAAGGCCGGCCGGTCGAACAGGGCGGTCGCCAGGATGTGCATGGTGTAGAACCAGCCGCGCGTCTGGCCGATGTACTCCACGATGAAGTCCGCCGGGTTGTGCGTGGGGAACCAGTCCGCGCGCTCGAACGGGTAGTGCACCTGGGCGTACGGCATGGAGCCGGAGTCGAACCAGACGTCCAGCACGTCCTCGACCCGGCGCATGACCGCACCGGCCGCGGCGGCCTCGGGGTCCGGGTGGGGGCGGGTGAGGTCGTCCACCCACGGGCGGTGCAGGTCCACCTCGCCCTGGGCGTTGCGCGGCAGGCGGCCGAAGGCCTCCTCGATCTCCGCGAGCGAGCCGTAGACCTCCTGGCGGGGGAAGTCGGGGTGGTCGGACTCCCACACCGGGATGGGCGAGCCCCAGTACCGGTTGCGGGAGATGGACCAGTCGCGCGCGTTGGCGACCCACGTGCCGAACTGCCCGTGCTTCACGTTGCCGGGGATCCAGGTGATCTCCTCGTTCAGCTCGAGCATGCGCTCCTTGATCTGGGTGACCTTGACGTACCAGGACGTCACCGCGCGGTAGATCAGGGGCGTGCGGCACCGCCAGCAGTGCGGGTAGGAGTGCTCGTAGGAGGCTTCGCGGGCCACGCGGCCCAGGGCGCGCAGGGCGCGGATGATCGTGCGGTTGGCCTCGAAGACCTGCACGCCGGCGATCTCGCGCAGGTCGCCGCGCCCGACGTCCTCGCGGGCGAACAGCGGCAGGAACCGGGCACCGGAGTCCACGGAGAGCAGCACGGGGATGCCGTTGGCCTCGCACACGCGCTGATCGTCCTCACCGTAGGCCGGCGCCTGGTGGACCACGCCGGTGCCGTCCTCGGTGGAGACGTAGTCGTCCACGAGGATGCGGTGGGCGCCCTCGACGCCGAGGTCACGGCCGTTGACGGTGAAGGTCTCCCCGCGGTGGGCGTCGAACACGTCCGTGAACAGCGGCGCGTAGGCCAGGCCGCCGAGGCGGGCGCCGGGGATCGTCTCGGTGACCGCGGCGCGGGCGGCGTCGGCATCGGCGTAGCCGAGCTCCCTGGCGTGGGCGCCCACCAGGTCCACGGCCAGGAGGAAGCGGTCCCCGTCCGCGGTCGCGCCCTCGGGGCCGGCCGGCACCACGGCGTACTGGATCTGGGGGCCGACGGCGAGGGCCGCGTTGGTCGGCAGCGTCCAGGGCGTGGTGGTCCAGGCCAGGACGTGGACGCCGGCCAGGTGCGCGGCGAGCGCCGCGTCGGCGCCGCCGTCGGGCACGAGGGCGGGGTCCGCCGGGAGGCCGGTGATCGGGAACGTGACGGTGACCGAGGGGTCCTGGCGCATCTTGTAGACGTCGTCGTCCATGCGCAGCTCGTGGTTGGACAGCGGGGTCTCGTCGTTCCAGCAGTAGGGCAGGACGCGGAAGCCGCGGTAGGTCAGGCCCTTGCGGTGCAGCTCGGAGAAGGCCCAGATCACGGACTCCATGAAGTCCGGGGTGAGGGTCTTGTAGTCGTTCTCGAAGTCGACCCAGCGGGCCTGGCGGGTCACGTAGTCCTGCCACTGGTCCGTGTACTTCAGGACCGAGGAGCGGCAGGCGTCGTTGAACTTGTCGATGCCCATGGCCTCGATCTCGGACTTGTCCGTCATGCCCAGCTGCTTCATCGCCTCGAGCTCGGCGGGCAGGCCGTGGGTGTCCCAGCCGAAGCGGCGCTCCACGCGGCGGCCCTGCTGCGTCTGGTAGCGGGCCACGAGGTCCTTGACGTACCCGGTGAGCAGGTGGCCGTAGTGCGGCAGGCCGTTGGCGAAGGGCGGGCCGTCGTAGAAGACGAACTCGTTCTGCGAGCCGTCCTCGTTGAAGGCGGGACGCTGGTCGATCGAGGCCTGGAAGGTGCCGTCCTCGTCCCAGTACGCCAGGATGCGGCGCTCGATCTCCGGGAAGCGCGGGGAGGCGGGGGTGCGGCCGTCAGGGGCGGAGGAGGCGAGGGGGTACACGGGGGTCCTTTGCGTCCGGGGCGTCGGTTCCGTGCAAGGACGCCCGAGGGCCCGACCCTCCGGCCGGCCGCGGACGCGGTACCACCTTGCTTGCCGGCGTCGGGAGGTCCCCGGGGTGCCGGCCGCTTGATGACTGCTGTGACGGGCTTACCCGTCCGGTTCTACTGGGGCCGTGCGGCCCGTTCTTCCGGAGGCTCGCCGGTGATGGCCGGGTCGACGCCTGTGCCCGCCAGTGTAGTGGACGATGCGCCGGCCCGTGGCCGCGGGCCGGAGCGCATCAGAGGGCGGTGCGCACGGCCGCCGACGCGTCGCCGTCGAGCTCCACGTGGACGGCGTCCCGGCCCGAGGCCCAGAGGAGGAGCTCCCCGACCTCGCCGGTCACCGTGACGGGCGCCCGCAGCGCCACGGCCCCACGGGTGACGGTGACCGGGGCGCGACCCGGGCCCTGGAGGACCACCGGCGCCGCGGACTTACGCAGGAACAGCGGGGCCATGCGGCGCAGCGAGCGGTAGAGGGCGTCCTCCTCGTCCGGGGAGAACGAGCGCGGGGCGGGCAGCGAGCCGCCGGCCGACGACTCGCCGCGCCGGACGTCCTCGAGGTGGATGAAGTGCTCGGCCGCGTTCACGTGCCTGTCCGCCGCCCGCATGGGGTTCAGCGCCGACGGGCCCGCGGCCCACTCCCGCACGACCTCGGCGTAGTCGCGGCGCTTGGTCTCCGCGGTCAGGCGGTCGAGGTGGCGGGACAGCGGCGGGATGAACAGGGCGGCGAAGGCGTCGGGCCGGCGCTCCCGCAGCCAGAGGTGGGCGGCGAGGTCGCGGGTGCTCCAGCCGCCGCACAGGGTGGGCGCGTCGGGGCCCTTCTCAAGCAGGAGGTCAGCGAGGCGGGCGCGTTCGGCTGCGGCGAAGGTGGTCATGGGCACCACGGTAGGGAGCGGGCCGCGGCGCGGGCGAGGGGTGGGCCGCGCCCGGCCGCGAATCCACCCGACGGGAGGGCTCAGCCTCCGGCGCCGAGGAGGACGCTCTCCCGGGAGATGCGGGTCATCTCCTCCCGGTCCACGACCTTCACCCGCTCCCGCGCCACCGGACCGGTCTGCGTCGCCTGCGCACCCAGGGACTTCTCATGCTCATCCAGAGCATGCCACCCAGCCCACGTCGTGTACGGCACCTCACGGGACTCGAGCAGCTCGATCACCGACTCCTCCGAGGGCTCCTGAGCCCTCCACAGCCCCGGCTCGTCCTCGATCAGATGCTTGATCGTCTCCAGAGAGTCACCCTTGGTGTGCCCGATCAACCCCACCGGGCCCCGCTTGATCCACCCCGAGGCATACAGGCCCGGCACCGGGGCACCGTCCGCGTCCAGCACCCGGCCTTCCGCATTCGGGATCACCCCACGCACCTCATCGAACTCCACCCCCTCCACCGGGGACCCGAAGTACCCCACGGCCCGGTAGACCGCCTGCACCGGGTAGTCCACGGTCTCGTCCGTCGGGCGGACCCCACCGGAACCGTCCAGCTCCATTCGGCGCATCCGCAGGCCGTCCACCCGGCCGTCGCCGTCCTCGTCCAGGAACTCCTCGGGGGCCTGCAGGAAATGCAGGTGCAGCCGACGCGAGGCGCTCTGCTGACGGTCCTCCTGCTCCATGAGCCAGTTCGTCAACGTGCCCACCATGGTGCGGACCTGGTTGTTCTCCTCGATCGCCTTCTCCGAGGCCGCATCGAAGTCGAAGTCCTCCTCGTACAGCACGATGTCCACATCCCGGGAGTGCGCCAGCTCCCGCAGCTCCAGCGGGGTGAACTTCACCTGCGCCGGCCCGCGCCGACCGAACACGTGCACGTCCGTGACCGGGGAGGCGGCCAGGTCCCGGTACACGTTGTCCGGGATCTCGGTGGGCAGCAGGTCCTCGGCATGCTTGGACAGGATCCGGGCCACATCCAGGGCCACGTTCCCGTTGCCGATCACCGCCACCTGCGTGGCCTCCAACGGCCAGTGCCGCGGCACATCCGGGTGCCCGTCATACCAGGACGCGAAGTCGGCGCCACCGAACGAGCCGGCCAACTCCACCCCGGGAACGTCCAGGGCCGCGTCCCGCACGGCACCGGTGGAGAACACGATCGCGTCGTAATGCCGACGCAGATCCGCCAGGCTCAGGTCCGTGCCGTAGTCCACGTTCCCGAGGAAACGGATGTCCCCGCGGTCCATGACCTTGTGCAGGGCGGTGACGATGCCCTTGATGCGCGGGTGGTCCGGGGCCACCCCGTAGCGGATGAGGCCGAACGGGGCCGGGTACCGGTCGAACAGGTCGATGCTGACACGGAAGTCCCGTTCCTCCTTGGTCAGGATGTCCGCCGTGTACACCCCGGCGGGTCCGGCACCGATGATGGCGATGCGCAACGGGCGGTCAGGGCGAACGGTCACGGTGGGTGGGTCCTTTTCGACGACGGCGGGGCACGCCGGCGGAGCGCGGGGCAAGGCCCGGCACCGGCGCGCGGGATCGACCCCCCAGTCTACCGCCGTGACCGGGAGGAACCTGGGTGAGAGTGCTCACCCGGACCGTACAGTGGTCCGCGTGAGCCCCTCCTCCCCCGCTGTCCGGCCCGGCGTGACCCCCGACGGCGCCGCCCCCGACACCGGCGCCCTGCCCACCGTCTCCCCCGCCCCGGCCGATGACCCGCGTGGGCTGGCCCTCGGCTTCACCGCCTACTTCGTGTGGGGCCTGCTGCCGCTCTACATGGCGGTGCTCGCGCCCGCCGGGGCCCTGGAGATCGTGGTGGTGCGCATCGGCTTCGCCCTGATCTTCTGCCTGCTGCTGCTGACCGTGATGCGCCGCCTGCGCGAGCTGGGGACGGCGCTGGCCACGCCCGGCCGCTGGGGCACCACGGGTCTGGCCGCCGGGATCATCGCGGTGAACTGGCTGCTGTACGCGGTCTCGGTCACCACGGGCAACGTGCTCCAGGCGTCGCTGGGCTACTTCATGAACCCGCTGGTGAATGTCCTGCTCGGCGTGCTCTTCCTCGGGGAGCGGCTGCGGCGGGGCCAGTGGGTGGCCGTCGGGATCGCGGTGGCCGCCGTCGTCGTGATGTCCGCGGCGATGGGGCAGGTGCCGTGGATCGCGCTCGGGCTGGCCACCTCGTTCGGGCTCTACGGCTTCGTGAAGAAGCGCTTCCCCTCCCCCGTGCACGCGGTGACCGCGATGACCGCCGAGACCGTGGTGCTGATCCCCGTGTTCGTGGTGGGCAGCGTGCTGCTGGCGCAGGCCGGGCTGCTCACCACCGTCACCGAGGGGCCCGGCCACTTCTGGCTCATGGCCGGGCTCGGCGTGCTCACCGCCGTTCCGCTCATCCTGTTCTCGGCGGCGGCCCGCTCCCTGACGCTGACCACGCTCGGGATGCTGCAGTACACGGCGCCCATCCTGCAGTTCCTCGTGGCGGTCACGGTCCTCGGCGAGCAGATGCCCGCGGCCCGCTGGGCGGGCTTCGGGCTCATCTGGCTCTCGCTGGCGGTCTTCACCCTCGACCAGCTGAACGCCTCCCGCCTGCAGCGTCGGGCGGTCCGGGCCGGGCAGGGCGCGCACGCCTAGACTGACGACATGCCCGCCAAGCCCCCCGCCCCCGTGTACCTCCCGGCCTTCCAGCGGCTCGTCCCGGACCTGCTGGGCGACGCCTGGGCCGAGGACGACGGCCTCTCCCCGGCCGACGTCGACGCCCGACTGGCCCAGTCCCCCGCGGCGGAGCAGCTCGGTGCCGGGCTCATGATCCCGGCCGCCCTGCGCGAGTTCTACCTCGCCCTGGGCAACTGCGGCGACCTCATGGAGACGGACCACTACGTGTGGGACCCCGAAGACCTCGAGGTGCGGGACGGCTTCCTCATGTTCCTGGAGGACGCGGACGAGACGGTCGTGTGGGGCCTGCCGGTGGACAACCTGGCGTTGCCGGACCCGCTGGTGTGGCGGCGCTCCGCCGGCGCCGACGCGCCCGAGGGCGAGTGGCAGGACGAGGGCGGCACCTTCAGCGAGTTCCTGACGGACCTGCTCGCGTGGACCTTCGAAGACCCCGAGGACGACGGCGAGGGGCTGGACCGGTGACCACGCCCGCCCCGGTCTCCCACGCCCCGGACGACTACGTCTGCCCGTTCTGCGGGCTCGTGGCCGGCGACGTCTCCGACCCGGGCAACCGGTGCGAGCTCGGGGACACCGTCTACCAGGACGAGGACCTGCTCGTGCTGATCGCCGTGGACGGGTTCGGCGACCACGAGGGCCACGCCATGGTCTGCCCGGCCGAGCACTACGAGAACCTCTACGACCTGCCCCCGCGCGCGCTGCAGCGCATCGCCCTGATGGCCCAGCAGGTGGCGCTGGCCATGAAGCGCGCGTGGGCCCCGGACGGGGTCTCCACGCGCCAGCACAACGAGCCCGCCGGCAACCAGCACGTGTGGCACTACCACCTGCACGTGTTCCCCCGCTTCGAGGGGGACATGCTCTACCGGCAGCTGCGCCACCCGGTGGCCCCGGAGGTCCGCGCCCGCAAGGCGCGGGAGCTCGCGGCCGCGCTGGACCCCGCCCCGACCCGCCTGGACTGAGCGGCCGCCCCGGATCGAGGCGGCGACGCCTCCGACCGCGGCGTCAGGCCGAGCGCCCGACCACGTAGTCGGCGAACGCCTCGAGCGCCGCCTTCACGGCGGAGTCCGGCAACGGGGTGAGCGCCTGCTTCGCCTGTTCCGCCCAGTCACGGGTGATCGCCCACGCCTCGTCGATGGCGGGGTGGCCCGTGAGCGCGGCGACGGCGGCGGCCAGCTGCTCGTCCGAGTCGAGCGGCCCGTCCACGAGCGCGCGCACCCGGTGGGCGTCCTCGGCCTCCGGCCCCTCGCCCTGCGCGGCGCGGGCCAGCAGCAGCGTGGTCAGGGTGGGCACGCGCTCGCGCAGGTCCGTGCCGGGGACCTTGCCGATCCGCTCGGCGTCGCCGGTGAGGTCGATCAGGTCGTCGGCGAGCTGGAAGGCCAGGCCCACCTTCTCGCCGTAGGCGCGCATCACCTGGACGGCGGCCTCGTCGGCTCCGCCCAGCAGCGCGCCGAGCATGCCGGCCGCGGCGATCAGCGAGCCGGTCTTGCCGGAGAGCACCGCGTAGTAGTGCTCGATCGGGTCCGCACCCTCGGCCGGGCCGCGGGTCTCCCACAGCTGGCCCTGCACGAGGCGTTCGAAGGTGTCCGCCTGGATCTGCACGGGCCGCGGGCCGAGCTCGGCCATGAGCTGGGAGGCGCGGGCGAAGATCAGGTCGCCGGCCAGGATCGCCGCCGAGTTGCCCCACAGCCGGTGGGCGGCGGGGGCGCCGCGGCGCACGGGGGCCTCGTCCATCACGTCGTCGTGGTACAGCGTGGCCAGGTGCGTCAGCTCCATCACGACGGCGGCCTGGCGGGCGGGCGCGTCCACGTCGGCGACCTCGCCGGAGGCCAGGGCGGGGTCGCCCAGGAGGGAGGCGAGCACCGTCAGGACCGGACGGACCCGCTTGCCGCCGGCGGCCAGCAGGTGGTGGGCGGCGGTGTCGGAGAAGAGGTCGTCGAAGCCGAGGGCGCTGTCCAGCTGCTCCTCGACCTGCTCGAGCGCGGTCAGCACGACCTCCAGGACACGGCCGTGCTCGGCGAGGGGTTCGAAGCCGGAGGGCAGGGCGAAGCCGGGGTCTGCGGTGGTCACCGGGCAAGCCTACCCAACGGCGCGCCGCCCGCGGTCGTCAGCGCGGGGGTGAGCGCCTCGAGCACGCGGACGGCCCGGTCGACGGCGTCGCCGCCCCGCGCGTCCACCGTGTTGCCCATGACCTTCACCGCGGCCCGCAGCAGCGGGGGTGCGGCCATCCCGGCGCCCAGTGCCGCCTTCATCACGCGCGGATCGCCGATCAGGCGGGCGAACCGGGCGCCGAGGGCGAAGTGTCGGCCCCACAGGTGCTGGGTGATCACCGGGTAACGGGACAGGATCGCGTCCGCGGCGCCGTCGGTCCCGGCCGCGTGCGCCTGCACCGCCAGGTCCGCGGCCAGGCGGGCCGCCTCCATCGCGAACCCGATGCCCTCGCCGTTGAACGGGGAGACCATGCCGGCCGCGTCGCCCACCAGGAGCATGCCCGGCACGTGCTGGGGGGTGCGGTTGAACGCCATCGGCAGGGCGGCGCCGAGGATCCGCGAGGTGCGCGTCTGCTCGGCGATCCCCCAGTCCGCGGTGAGCGCCCCGGTCCAGGACTTCAGCAGCCCGCGGTAGTCCAGCTTCCCGAACTGCGGGGAGGTGTCCAGGATGCCCAGGCCCACGTTCACGGTGCCGTCCGCGAGCGGGAACAGCCAGCCGTAGCCGGGCAGCGGGTTGCCCTCGGCATCCGGCAGGCGCAGCCAGGACTCCATCCACTCCCCGCGGTCGCCGGGCGGGGCGGGGATCGCCCCGTCGACGGCGGCGCCGGCGGTGTAGTAGGCCCGCACGGCCACGCCCATGGGCCGGTCCTCGCGGCGGTGCAGGCCCGCGGAGCCGGCGGCACGGGCGGAGACGCCGTCGCACGCGAGCACGATCGGCGCGGTGAAGCGGGCGGTCTCCCCGGTCTTGCGGCCGTTCGGCGCGATCAGCTCCGCGTCCAGCCCGACCACGCGTCCGGCCTCGTCCCGCACGACGCCGGTGACGGCGTGCCGCTCGCGGACCTCGGCGCCGCGGGTGCGCGCCAGGTCCGCCAGGAGGGCGTCGAAATCGCGGCGGGTGCGCGTTAGCGCGTAGTCCGGCCAGGTCTGGGTGGGCGCCCACGGCACGTACACGCTGCGCGCTCCCCCGCGCAGCCGCCGGCCCCGGATGAAGAGCGGAAGACCTCTGGGTCGGGGAGGCGGGTCTCGGCCTGTGTAGCACGTCGCTCTCGCAGCAGCGTCACAGAGACAAGATCTACCTGATGGCGTACGACGCG
>NZ_RBLN01000395.1:0-1413 GCF_003989405.1 Micrococcus sp. HSID17227
AGGGTCCGGTCCCCGCGCCAGGCGGAGCGCAGCGCGCCCACGGCGAACGCGAGGAGGTAGACCACGCCGGCCACGGTCAGCGCGGGCACGAGCCACGGCCAGCGTTCGGCCACCACGCCCACGCCGCCGGCGCCGAGCACGAGCAGCGCCACATCGGCCACGAAGCACACGGTCAGGACGGTCCACACGCGGTCGCGTCGGACGATCTGGCGCAGCAGGAACAGGGTCTGCGCGCCGATGGCGACGATGAGGGCGAGGTAGGTCAGGAATCCGGTGGCGAAGATGGTCACCGAGCGAGGATAGGAGCCGTCCCACGTCCGTGCCATCGCGATCTTCTTCAGGATCTGAAGACATCCTTCATGGCCACCCCTACCCTGGACCGCATGAACTCCGACCACCTGCGCGCACTCGTCGCGGCCGTCGACCACGGCACCTTCGACGCCGCCGCGGACTCCCTGCGGATCTCCGGCTCGGCCTTCTCGCAGCGGATCAAGGCCCTGGAGCGGCAGGTGGGCCAGGTGCTCCTGGCCCGCACCGTCCCCGTCCGGCCGACCGCGGCCGGAGAGCGCATGCTCCGCCTCGCCCGGCAGACCCTCGCACTCGAGGACGAGGCGCTCGCCGCACTCGGCCGGGGCGACGGCGGCCGCGTGCCGCTGCGCGTGGCCCTCAACGCGGACTCCCTCGACACGTGGTGGGAGCCCGTGCTGCGCGAGGCGGCGACGTGGGACGACGTCGTCCTGCAGATGCAGTCCGAGGACCAGGAGCACACCGCCGTCCTGCTGCGGGACGGTGCGGTGGTGGCCGCCGTGACGGACGACCCCACGCCCGTGGCCGGGTGCACCTCCACCCCGCTGGGCACGATGCGCTATCACGCGGTGTGCGCGTCCTTCCTGCTGGAGCTGCACCGCGACGCGCGGGGCCGGGTGGACTTCGGCTCGCTGCCGATCGTGGACTACGGCCCCCGTGACGGCCTGCAGCACACGGTGCTGCGCCGCGTCACCCGCGGCCGGCCCGTGGCCGACCCGCCGACCCACCTCGTGCCGTCCGTGCACGCGTATCTGCGGGCGGTGGAGCTCGGGCTGGGCTGGGGCATGCTCCCCTCGGTGCAGATCCCGCCGGGCGTGCTCGAGGGCCGGCACCCCGACCTCGAGCCGATCCCGGCCCTCGGCGCGGCCGACGTGCACCTGCACTGGCAGCGCTGGACGGCCGGGACCGCGGCTCTGGACCGCCTCACGGACGCGGTGCTGCGCGCCGTGGCCGAGGGGGGGGAAAAAGGGGATGGAGGGGGGGAGGGGAGAGAGGAAGGGACAGAGAGAGAGAGGGGGAGGAGGGGGGGGGGTTGGGGTTAGGGGAGGGTAGGGGAGGGTGGGGTTGGGTGAGTGGTGGTTAGCTCGGCAGAGCGGCGTGTGGGGG
>NZ_RBLN01000396.1:0-1267 GCF_003989405.1 Micrococcus sp. HSID17227
TGCCGGCCAGCAGGACGGACACGAGCACGAACGCGATCACGGGCAGCAGCACCGCGTACTCGGCCGTGACGGCCCCGGTCTCGCCGCCCCGGAGCCCCCGGGGCCGCCCCGCCGTCCGGGCGCCCGTACGGCGCGCGGACGGCGGGGCGGAGGTCGGGTGCTCAGTCACGCTGGAGCGCCCCGGTGACGAGGTCCACGAGCAGCGACTGCACGTCCGGGCTGGTGAGCACGACGGCCAGCACGCCCGCGAAGCCCACGGCGGCGAGCGTGAGGATGCCGTACTCGGCCGTGATCGCGCCGGTCTCCTCGCCCGCGGCGTCGACGACGCGGGCGAGGCGGTCGCGCTCGCTCGGGCGGGTGACGGCGGGCTGGGCGGAGTGGGAGCGGTGGGTCATGGTGGTCCTCCTGGAGTGGGCCCCGCGGTGCGGGGCGGTGGTGACGGCCCGGCCGGGCCGCTGGTCCCAGGCTGGCCCGCTCCGGGGCCCGCGCGCCGGGGGCGATGCGGATCCGGGGATGGGCCGGGGCGATCGGGGCCCTGTGCAGGACCGGACGCCCTGGCGTCGCCACGGCCTCAGCCCGGTCCCGCCCCGAGCAGGGCCATGACGACGGGCACCACGCCCCAGCACACGAAGGCGGGCAGCAGGCACAGCCCCAGCGGCATCACCAGGCGCACTGCGAGCTCCTCGGCCGCCCGTTCGTCCGCCCGCCGGGTCTGCTGACGGACGGCGGCGGCGGTCTCGGCCAGCGTGCGGGCGCCGGCCATTCCGGACCGGTGCAGCGGACGCAGTCGGGCGGCGGTCTCGGCCCACACCGGGTCCGTATCGAGGCCCACCCATGCCTCGTCCCAGTCCCGACCCCAGAGCAGCAGCGCCGCCGTGGCCCGCAGGCCGCGGGCGCCCGGCAGGGTCCGGCCGAGGTCGTCCAGCGCGGCGGGCAGGGATCGGCCGGCGCTGAGCAGCGCCGCCAGCACGTCCAGCACGACGGCGGCCCCCACCGCCGCCGGCTCGCGCGCGGCCGCACGCAGCAGCAGGCGCGTCCAGGACCGCCCGGCCAGCCAGAACAGCAGACCCACCGCGGCGACCACGGAAGCGAGGGGCGAGCGGACCAGGTCCCCCGGGGAGGTGACGAGCGGCCACGCGAGGCCGAGGCCGCCCAGGGGCAGACACTGCAGCAGCAGGGACGTCGCGCCCGGCCCCGCCGCGGGCGAGCGGCGGGCTCGGGCCGCGTCCACGTCCGCCTCGAGGCTATGGGCCAGCTGCCGGGAGAC
>NZ_RBLN01000397.1:0-1427 GCF_003989405.1 Micrococcus sp. HSID17227
TGCCGCGGCCACGCCCTGCCGGGCCACCTCGAGGCGGCGCGGCTCGGCGCCCGCCGTGGGGGCGTCGTCGGGTAGGAGCGCGGTGTCGGGCAGGCCGAGCCGACGCGCCAGCCCGAGGGCCAGCACGCCGACGGCGGGGTGGTCAGGTCTCATCGGCCGAACAGGATCTTCGCCTCCTCGTAGCGGGAGACCGGCACCTTCTTGAGGCCCTTGAGGGCGGCGCTCATGGGGATGGAGATGATCTCCGTGCCGTTGGCCGCCACCATCTGTCCCCAGCGGCGCTGGGCGACGAGGTCGACGGCGCCCATGCCGAAGCGCGTGGAGAGCACGCGGTCCGTGGCGGTGGGGGCGCCGCCGCGCTGGATGTGGCCCAGGATGGTGCTGCGCGTCTCGATGCCCGTCATCTCCTCGATCTCGCGGGTCACCCACTCGCCGATGCCGCCCAGACGCGGCCGGCCGGACGCTTCGACGCCGGCCTCGGCCAGCGGGTCGTCGTGGCCCTCGGGGATGAAGCCCTCCGCCACCACGACCAGCGGGGAGCGACCGCGGTCGTGGACCTGCTGCACCCATTCGGCGACCTGGGACATGGGGGTGCGGACCTCGGGGATGAGGATCGCGTGGGCGCCGGCGGCCATGCCCGAGTGCAGGGCGATCCAGCCGACGTGGCGGCCCATGACCTCGGCGACCATGCACCGGTGGTGGGACTCACCCGTGGTGCGCAGCCGGTCCATGGCGTCCGTGGCGATCTGCACGGCCGTGTCGAAGCCGAACGTGTAGTCGGTGCCCTGCAGGTCGTTGTCGATCGTCTTGGGCACGCCCACGATCGGCAGCCCGTCCGCGGCCAGGCGGTTCGCGCCGGCCAGGGTGCCCTCGCCGCCGATGGCGATGACGGCGTCAATGTCCAGCTCGCGCAGGTTGCGGAGCATGTTCTCCGGGCCGCCGCCCTCCGCGTCGTAGGGGTGCGTGCGCGAGGTGCCGAGGATGGTGCCGCCGGTGCGGGCCAGGCCGCGCACGCGGGAGCGGGGCAGGTCCTCGACGTCCTTCTCGATCAGGCCGGACCATCCGTTGCGGATGCCCACCATCTCCATGTCGTACGACTTGATGCCGTGCAGGACGGCGGAGCGGATGACGGCGTTCAGGCCGGGGCAGTCGCCTCCGGAGGTGAGCATTCCGACGCGCATGGGGTCCTCTCGGGCGTTCTCGTGGGGGTCGGCACTACCCTAGGCGTGCCCGCCGCGTCGCGTCAGGGGACGGGCGACGGGCGGCGGGTCAGCCGAGGGCCACGAGGACGGCGACCTGGAGGGCCGTCGCACCCACGAGGATGCCGCTCGCCGGGCCGAGGGTGCCGGGACGACGGCCGCTGAGCAGAGTGCCCAGCATGACGGGGGCGATCACCGCGAGCGCGGCCACGAGCATCGGCACGGCCA
>NZ_RBLN01000398.1:0-1478 GCF_003989405.1 Micrococcus sp. HSID17227
CCACGGCCCCCGGGCCGCTGCCCGGCGGGGACTGAGCGGGCGGCACCGGCCCGGCGGGCCGGCGTCGTGCCCGGTGATACGGTGGCCGGTACCCGCGACGGCGACGCCGTCGAACCCCGCCCCGAGAGGTCCACCGCCGTGCTTCTTCGTGACGTCCGACCCGAGGATCTGGACGAGTTCTTCCTCCACCAGCAGGACGAGCAGGCCAACCTGATGTCCGCCTTCGCCCCCCGCAACCCCCGGGACCGCGGTGTCTTCGACTACCACTGGGCCCACCTGCTCGGGGACGAGGACACCGTCGTGCGGACCATCGAGCACGAGGGCCGCGCCGTGGGTGCGCTCGTGTGCACCCAGCAGGACGGCGTGGGCGAGCTGTCCTTCTGGACCGCGCAGGACTACTGGGGCCTGGGGCTGACGACCGCGGCCGTGGACCGGTTCCTGGAGGAGCACACCGCCCGCCCGCTGCGGGCGCACGTGCCCGAGGACAATGTGGGCTCCGTGAAGGTGCTCTCCCGCCGCGGCTTCGAGACCGTCGGCGAGGAGAAGGTCTTCTCCAACGCCCGTGCCGAGGTCATCACCGAGCTCGTGATGGAGCTGCCCGCCGCCGACTGAGCGCGCCCCGCGGCCCCCGCCGTGCCGGCGGCCGCACCGGCCTGCCACGACGACGGCCCCGCCTCCCGGTGCCCGGGTGGCGGGGCCGCGGCGCGTCCGGGGCCGTCAGACCATGGTCAGGGTCAGACCCGGGCGGCGCAGGATCGCGCCGACGTCCGCGAGGAAGCGCGAGCCCTGCTCGCCGTCCACGAAGCGGTGGTCGAACGAGAGGGACAGCGTCATGACGTCCCGCAGGGCGATCTCGCCGCGATGCTCCCACGGCATCCTCCGGACCTGGCCGATCGCGATGATCGCCCCCTCACCCGGGTTGATGATCGGGGTGCCCGCGTCCACGCCGAACACCCCGACGTTCGTGAGCGTGAAGGTGCCGCCGGCCAGATCCGCCGGGGACAGCCGCCCCTCGCGGGCGAGGCCCGTGAGATCGCGGATGGCGTCGGCCAGCTCCCTCAGGCTCATCGCCTGGGCGTCCTTGACGTTCGGCACCATCAGCCCGCGGGGGGTGGCGGCGGCGAAACCGAGGTTCACGAAGTTCTGCTGGACGATCGTCCCGGCGGCCTCGTCCCACCGGGCGTTGACGTCCGGGGTGCGCTCCATCGCCACGAGGCACGCCTTGGCGGCGAGCGTCATGGGCGTGAGCTTGACGTCCCGGAACTCGCGGGAGGCCTTGAGCTCGGCGAGCAGCTCCATGGTCTCGGTGACGTCCACCTGCAGGAACTCGGTCACGTGCGGGGCGGTGAACGCGGACTGCACCATGGCCGCCGCGGTCGCCTTGCGCACGCCCTTGACCGGCACGGCCTCCGTGCGCGGGCGGCCGCCCAGGGTGCGGACGCCCCCGGTCGAGCCCGACTCGGCGCCGGACTGCGGCG
>NZ_RBLN01000399.1:0-1395 GCF_003989405.1 Micrococcus sp. HSID17227
TTGCTGCGGCGCATGGTCTCCCACCTGATCGTCGACGCGCGGGACCGGCAGCTCGGCAAGGCCATCGCGGCCCTGCGCGACGAGCACACCCGGCTGAACATCAACCTGCTGGGCGAGGCGATCCTCGGCCAGGGCGAGGCGGACCGCCGACTCGAGGGCATCGCCGCGCTGATCCGCCGCGACGACGTCGACTACGTGTCCGTCAAGGTCTCCGCCGCCACCGCCCCGCACGCGCCCTACGCGTTCGACGAGGCCGTCGCGGACATCACCGAGCGGCTCACCCCGCTGTTCGAGCTCGCCCGGGACCGGGACACCTTCATCAACCTGGACATGGAGGAGTACCGCGACCTCGACCTCACGCTCAACGTGTTCACCGCCCTGCTCGAGCAGCCGGGCCTGCGCGACTACGAGGCCGGCATCGTGCTGCAGGCCTACCTGCCGGACGCGCTCGCGGCCATGGTGCGCCTGCAGGAGTGGGCCGCGCGCCGCGTCGCCGCCGGCGGCGCCCCGGTCAAGGTGCGCGTGGTCAAGGGCGCCAACCTGCCCATGGAGCGGATGCAGGCCTCCCTGACGGGCTGGCCGCTGGCCACGGTGGGCTCGAAGCAGGAGGCGGACACCAACTACAAGCGCGTGCTCAACTACGCGCTCACCCCGGAGCATCTGGCCCACGTGCGCATCGGCGTGGCCGGGCACAACCTCTTCGACGTGGCCCTGGCCCACCGGCTGATCGAGCGCCGCGGCCTCGACCCGGCCGCGGTGGAGTTCGAGATGCTCCTCGGCATGGCCACCGGCCAGGCCGCCGCCGTCCGGGCGGACGTCGGCGCCCTGCTGCTCTACACGCCCGTGGTGCGGCCCGAGGAGTTCGACGTGGCGATCTCCTACCTCGTGCGCCGCCTCGAGGAGGGCGCCTCCCCGGAGAACTTCATGTCCGCCGTGTTCGACCTGGACGCGGACGCGGACCTGTTCGCCCGCGAGGAGGAGCGCTTCCGCGCCTCGCTGCGCCACCTGGACGCGGCCGTGCCCCGTCCGAACCGCCTCCAGGACCGGTCCCGCGGGGAGGACGGGCCGACCCCCGCCCCCGTGGACGGCTTCGCCAACACCCCGGACACGGACCCCGCGCTGCCCGGCAACCGGGAGTGGGCCCGCCGGATCCTCGCGGCCGTCCCGGGCTCGGACCTCGGGACGGACACCGTCCGCGCCCACCGCGCCACCACGGCCGACGACGCCCGCGCCGCCATCGCCGCCACCGCCGACCCCGGCGCCCGCTGGGGCTCGCTCCCCGGCCCCGAGCGCGCCGCCGCCCTGGACGCCGTCGGACGGGCCCTGCACGCCGGCCGGGCCCTCCTCCTCGGCGTGGCCACCCCCCGGACCGGCAAGGCCCTGTCCCAGGGTCGC
>NZ_RBLN01000400.1:0-1378 GCF_003989405.1 Micrococcus sp. HSID17227
TACGACGGCGATCTCGGCGGCCGCGGAGAGCCGCTCCGCGGGCACCGCGGACACCCCGTGCTCCGCGTCCTCGTGCAGCACGAGGACGAGCCGGCCGCCGTCGTCGTCCCGGACCAGCCCGGCGACCGCCGTCCCGGAGACGTGGTCCCGGACCGCGGGCACCCGGGCGCGACGCGCCTGCTTGGCGGCCGCGCGGGCCGTGTCCGCCCACTTCTGGCGGGCCTTGGCGGCCTTGGGACCCTTCCAGCGGACGATCGAGCGCTCGGCCTCCCAGGGCACCACGGCGTCCACGCCGAGCTCGACGGCGGCCTGGACCGCCATGAGATCCCGGTCGCCCTTGGCGAGGGCCTGGACGAGCACGAGCGCCGGGGTGGGCGCCGGCTCCTCCGCCACCGTGTCCAGCCGCACGGTCACCGCGTCCGGGGCGGCCGCGAGCACGGTGCCGTGGCCGAGCGTGCCCGACCCGTCGGCCAGGAGCACGGCCTCCCCGGGGGCCAGGCGCATGGCCGCGGCGGCGTGCCGGGCCTCGGTACCGCCGAAGACGACCTCCGCGCCCGCGCTCGCGCCGGCCAGGGCGCCCGGCTCGAGGTGGAACAGGGGGGCGGTCACAGGTTCCTCAGGTTCTCCCGCAGCCGGGCGAACATGCCCTTGGCCTGGGGCGCGCCGTGCACGACCTCCTCGCCGCGCACCTCGGCCAGGCGCTCCAGGAGCTGGCGCTGCTCGTCGTCCAGGTCGGTGGGCGTGGTGACCACCACGTCCACCTTGAGGTCGCCGCGGCCCTGCCCGCGCAGGCGGCCGACGCCCAGGCCGTGGAGGACCTCGACGTGGCCGGACTGCACGCCCGGGTCCAGGCTGACGGACTGCTTGCCGTCCAGGGTGTCCAGCGTGACGGTGGTGCCCAGGGCCGCGGCGGCCATGGGGACGGTCACGGTGGTGGCCAGGTGGTCGCCCTCGCGGCGGAAGGTCTCGTCCGGGCGGACCGCGATCTCCACGTAGAGGTCCCCGTTCGGGCCGCCGCCCGGGCCGGCCTCGCCGCGGCCGGCGAGGTGGATGCGGGTGCCGTCGTCCACGCCCGCGGGGATGCGCAGGGTCAGCGGCGTCCGGGTGCGGACGCGGCCCTGCCCGTCGCACTCGTGGCAGGGCGTCGGGATGACGGTGCCGAACCCCTGGCAGGCGGGGCAGGCCTCGGTGGCCATGACGGTGCCCAGCAGCGACCGCACGGGGCGCTGGATCATGCCGTGGCCGTGGCAGGTCTGGCAGGTCTCCGGCTGGGTGCCGGGCTCGCAGCACGAGCCCTCGCACCGATCGCAGCGCACGGCCGTGTCCAGCTCGATCGTCTGCTCGCCGCCGAAGACGGCGTCGCGCAGGTCGATCAGAG
>NZ_RBLN01000401.1:0-1179 GCF_003989405.1 Micrococcus sp. HSID17227
TTCGACGCCCGGGCCAGCTGCTCGGCCCGGGCGTCGAGCTCGGCCTGCCCGGCCTCGAGCTCGGCCCACCGGGCGTCGAGCTCGGCCTGCGCGGCCTCGAGCTTCTGACGCTGTGCGTCGAGCTTGGCCTGGCCGGCCTCGAGGCGCTCCGCCTGCTCCTCGAGCTCGGCGCGGCCGGCGTCGAGCTGCTCCTGGCCTTCGGCCACCTGCTGCTCGGCCTCCCGGAGCGGGGCCAGGGCCTCGGCCGGCAGGGCGTCCAGGCCACGCTCCTCGAGGTCGGCGCGCGCGGCGTCGAGCTTCGCCTGCCCCTCCTCCAGCTGGGCGGCGGCCTCGGCCAGGCGCTGCTCGCCCGCGTCGGCCTCGGCCGTGCGACGCTCGAGCTCGGCCCGGCCGTCCTCGATCTCCTGGCGTCCGTCCGCGAGTCGCTGCTCGCCGTCGGCCAGCTCGGTGCGGCCCTCGTCGAGCCGGGTGCGGGCGTCGTCCTGCTGGGCCTGGGCCTCGAACGGGTCCACGACGCCCTCCACGGCCTCCTGTTCGGCGACGTCGTCCAGCAGGGCGGTGATCTGCTCGCGCTGGGCGTCGGTCAGGGGGGAGCCGTCCTCGGTGGTGAACACGACCTGGCCCCTGCCGCGGGAGGCCTCGGGGAACTCCTCCTTGAGGCGGTCCGTGACCTGGGCGGTGGGCGTGCCGGGGATGGTGACGGTGGAGGAGAGCGTGCCGCCGAAGGCGAGGAACCCGCCGACGGCGAGGGCCAGGACGAGCACCCAGGCGAGGATCACGAGGAGGGGGCGGCGGGCGGCGCCGAGGCCGAGACGGTAGAGCAGTGTCGCCATGGGAAGGGGAGGTCTCCGTGCGCTGGGGTGGGACGCGGCCGGACGCGGCGCGCCGCCTCCGATGCTACACCTAAGCGGAGCGAACCGCTCCGGTCCCGGCGCGGGCACCCGACCGGCCCGCACGCAGACCCCGACGCCCCGGCCCCGGGCACCGCCGCCGTCAGGCGGAGGGCGGGTGCAGGACCAGGTCCGCCGCGGCGCGCGGGGCATGCCGGGCCAGGTAGTCCTCTTCCTGTGCGGCCCAGCGGTCCCAGTGTGGGGCGAAGGTCTCGCCGTCCCGGGCCAGCGCCCGCGTGCGCCGCGCGGGGGTCTCGAGCTCGAGCCACACCGCCAGGTCGAGCAGCGG
>NZ_RBLN01000402.1:0-1282 GCF_003989405.1 Micrococcus sp. HSID17227
AGAAGTCCCTGCGCGGCGCCAACCTGTGGAACGAGGTCAAGGACCGCCTCGACAAGCCCGGCTCCGGCCTCTCCGGCGGTCAGCAGCAGCGTCTGTGCATCGCCCGCTCCATCGCGGTGCAGCCCGAGCCAGCTCGCCCTCGTCTTCGCCCGGCACCTGCGGGTGCCCGTCGTGATGACGGACATCGACGCCGAGCGTGTCGAGCGCGGCCTGGCGGGCGTGCGCGCGCAGGTCGAGAAGATGGTCTCCCGTGGACGGCTCTCCGCCGAGGACGGCGAGGCCCTGGCCGGGTTGATCACCGCGGACACGGACAAGGCGGTGTACGCGGACGCCGACATCGTCATCGAGGCCGTCTTCGAGGAGCTCGAGGTCAAGCGCACCGTCTTCCGCGAGCTCGAGGGCATCGTGCGTGAGGACGCCATCCTGATGACCAACACCTCGAGCCTGTCCGTGGCCGCCATGGCCGAGGTCCTCGAGCATCCCGAGCGCCTCGTGGGCTTCCACTTCTTCAACCCGGTGGCGGTCATGCCGCTCGTGGAGATCGTGCGGACCGAGGCGACGACGGATGAGGTCGTGGCCACCGCGTTCGAACTGACCCGCCGGCTCCGCAAGACCGGCGTGCTCGTCCACGACGCCACCGCGTTCGTGGTCAACCGCGTCCTGCTGCGCATGATGGGCGAGGTGCAGAACTCCTTCGACGAGGGCACCGACGCGCACGAGGCCGACCACGCGCTGGACCCGCTGGCCCTGCCGATGACGCCGTTCACCCTCCTGGCCATGGTCGGCATCCCCGTGGCCCAGCACGTGTCCGAGTCCCTCTCCGCGTCCTTCGGCGCGGAGCGCTTCCCGGTCTCGGCGAACCTGCAGCGCCTGATCGACGCCGGCAAGACCGCGATCTGGGCCAAGGACGTCCGCCCCGACCGGCGCGACGAGGAGGCCGCCGGCGCGACCGGCGAGCAGATCCCGGAGGCGACCGCGGCCCTGCTGGAGCAGGGCTCGACCCCGCAGACCTCCGAGGAGCTGCTGCGCCGGGTCGAGGACGCGCTGGCCGAGGAGATCGGCCTGCTCCTGGACGAGCGCGTCGTCGCGGCCCCCGAGGACGTGGACCTGTGCATGATCCTCGGCGCCAACTGGCCCCTGCACCTGGGCGGCATCACGCCGTACCTGGACGACTGCGGGGCCGCCGAGCGGGTGAACGGGCGGCGCTTCCACCCGGCCGCGCAGGCCTGACCGGCCCCGGCCGGGCCGTCCGCGACGGCCCGGCCCACGGCTCAGGCGATCG
>NZ_RBLN01000403.1:0-1344 GCF_003989405.1 Micrococcus sp. HSID17227
GGCGTCCAGCACGACCGCGCGCAGCGGGGCCACCGCGTCATCCGCGTCCTCACCCGCGGCCGGCGGGCCGGCCAGGGCCTGTGCCTCCACGCGACGCTGACGCGCGGCGCCGCCGTCGTCGATCATCGCCTGGACGCCGGCGAGCTCCGCCGCGCAGCCCAGCCGCTCGGCGACCGGGGTCAGTCGCTCGATCTCCGCCGGCAGGTGCTCCGCCAGCGGGACCTGGGTGCCCCGGGCGTCCACGATCACGGTGGCGTCCATGCCGTACCGGGCGGCGCGCCACTTGTTCTCCTGCACGTGCCACGGCGGCAGGACCTCGACCGTCTCACCGCGCTCCAGGCTCGCGGACAGGTCGTCCACGAGGCACTGCGTGTAGGCGGTCACGGCGGCGATCTCCTCGAGCGTGGCCAGGCCGTCGCACGCGCGCATCTCCACCGTGCCCAGGCGGGGCACGGCCCGCACGTCCCAGCGGCACTCGGTGACGTCCGCGATCATGCCCACCTGCTCCATCTGGGCCACGCAGCGCTCGAAGTCCTCCCACTCCTGGAACTGGAACGGCAGGCCGGCCGTGGGCAGCTGCTGGAACAGGAGGGTGCGCTGGGACTGGTAGCCCGTGTCCGTACCCGCCCAGAAGGGGGAGGAGGCCGAGAGTGCGAGCAGGTGCGGCACGCGGTTGACCAGGCCGTTCACCACCGGCATGGCCTTGGAGACGTCGTCCAGGCCCACGTGCACGTGCACGCCGAAGATCAGCAGCTGCCGACCCCAGTACTGGGTGAGATCCAGCATGCGGTCGTAGCGCTCACTGGGCGTCGAGGGCTGCGCGATCGCGTCCGCGAACGGGTGCGTGCCCTGGCAGAACAGGGAGATGCCCCGCGCAGCCGCGGCGTCGGCCACGCGCGCGGCGATCCGGCCGAGGTCCGCCGTCGCGGCGTCGACGCGCTCGTGCACGCCCGTGACGAGCTCCACCGTGTTCTGCAGCAGCTCGCTGGTCATGTGCGGGTTCACGTCGTCCTCGGCGAGGCCCTCGGTCGCATGCAGGGTGCGCAGCAGGTCCGGGGCCTCGGAGCGCAGCTCGCCGGACACGGCATCCACGAGCGCGAGCTCCCACTCGATTCCGAGAGTGGACTGCGCGGAGTCGGCGAAGGGCAGAGTCATGCCGCCCATCCTAGAAGCCCGTGCCGGGTCTGCGCCCGGGGTCCACGCTTCGGACCTAGGGTGGGGCGCATGGCCCGCCCCCGCCCCGCCTCCCGCCCGCCGCGCCCCACGGCCGCCGCCTCGGAGGCGGACGACACCGCCCTGGCCCCCGTCCTCGAGCCGGAGGGCCGCGCACTGCTCGACTCCCTC
>NZ_RBLN01000404.1:0-237 GCF_003989405.1 Micrococcus sp. HSID17227
GGCGAGCGAAGAGAATAGCTGAGCTTGTGTAGGTATGTCAGTAGCTGGGGTGAAATGTACGCTGATGTGGAGATGGTGAGTGTAGATTCGAGTTTGGGTTAGGTGTGAGTCATGACGAGTGATGGAGTGATGTGGGTATTGTTGATTGTTATTGGTTTAGTTGTATGATTGGTTTTGTTTTGGAATACGTGGTAGAAAGAGCGTATTGTGTGTATTGCTTTTTTGGTTTTTTTTTTT
>NZ_RBLN01000405.1:0-1183 GCF_003989405.1 Micrococcus sp. HSID17227
TGTCCTGGTGCTGCCCGCCTACGGGCAGCCCGGCAAGCTCCCGTTCTGGCGGGGCGACGCCGCGGGCCGGCCGGCGGAGCTGGGCGACGCCGTCGGGCGCTTCCGCCGCGAGCTGGACGCGGACCCCGAGGCCGGCCGCACCCGCCTGGCCGCCGCGGGCCTGGACCCGTGGGCGCAGGACAACCTGCTGGCCTACCTGAAGGACCAGCGCGAGGCCACCGGGGTGCTGCCCACCGAGCAGACGCTCGTGGTGGAGCGGTTCACGGACGAGCTCGGCGACTGGCGCGTGGTGCTGCACTCCCCCTACGGCATGGCGGTGCACGCCCCGTGGGCGCTCGCGGTGGGGGCGCGGCTGGCGCAGCGGTACGGGCTGGAGACCGGCTCGGGCGCGGCGATGGCGGCCGACGACGGGATCGTGCTGCGCATCCCGCTGATGGACGCGGAGCCGCCGGGCGCGGAACTGTTCGAGTTCACGGCCGAGGAGCTGGACGAGATCGTCACGGCGGAAGTCGGCGGGTCCGCGCTGTTCGCGGCCCGGTTCCGGGAGAACGCGGCCCGGTCCCTGCTGCTGCCGCGCCGTGACCCCGGGCGACGGACCCCCCTGTGGCAGCAGCGGCAGCGGTCCGCGCAGCTGCTGGACGTGGCACGGAAGCACCCGCGGTTCCCCGTGATCCTGGAGACCGTGCGCGAGGTGCTCCAGGACGTCTACGACCTCCCGGCGCTCAAGGAGCTCGCGGGGCGGGTGTCCTCACGGGCCGTCCGGCTCGTGGAGGTCACGACGAGGGCGCCCTCGCCGTTCAGCCAGTCCATCCTGTTCGGCTACATCGCCCAGTTCATCTACGAGGGCGACTCCCCGCTGGCCGAGCGCCGCGCCGCCGCGCTCTCCCTCGACCCGGCGCTGCTGTCCGAGCTGCTGGGCACGGAGGAGCTGCGCGAGCTGCTGGACGCCGGGGTCATCGCCGAGGTCGAGGCCCAGCTGCAGCGGCTCGCACCCGACCGGCGCGCCCGCGGGGCCGAGGGCGTGGCGGACCTGCTGCGCCTGCTGGGGCCGCTGTCCGTGGCCGAGGCCGCGCGGCGCACACGGGCCGAAGGGGCGACGGAGTCGGCCGCGGAAGAGGCCGCCGTCGCCGGGATGATGGCGGAGCTCGAGCGCCCCGGCCGCGCGCTCCTCCTGCGCCACGCC
>NZ_RBLN01000039.1:0-13109 GCF_003989405.1 Micrococcus sp. HSID17227
TCCGTGCCGTCCGACAGCCGCTCCAGGGCGCGCACCGGCTCGCCGACCGAGCCCTTCGCGAACCGCACCACGGTGGGCGCGTCCTCGACGGCGACGGCCTCGCGCAGCTCCTCCCGGAGCGTGTCCGCGTCGCGGGGCGCGGCGATCCGCAGCCCCGGCACCGACTGCAGCAGGGCCAGATCCCACATGCCGTGGTGGCTCGGGCCGTCCGGCCCGGTGACGCCCGCGCGGTCCAGCACGAACGTCACGCCCGCACGGTGCAGGCCCACGTCCATGAGCACCTGGTCGTAGGCGCGGTTGAGGAAGGTCGCGTAGACGGCCACCACGGGGTGCAGACCGCCGAAGGCCATGCCGGCGGCCGAGGTGACCGCGTGCTGCTCGGCGATGCCGACGTCGAACACCCGGTCCGGATGGGCCAGCGCCATCGGGGCCAGGCCCACGGGGTTCTGCATGGCGGCGGTGATGGCCACGACGTCCGGCCGCTCATTCGCGATCGCGACCATCTCCTCGCCGAACACGGAGGTCCAGGACTGGGCCGTCGACGAGGTGATGGGCTCGCCCGTGGAGGGGTCGATCACGCCGATCGCGTGGAACTGGTCCGCCTCGTGCGCGACCGCCGGCGGATAGCCGTGCCCCTTCTCGGTCATCGCGTGGACGATCACGGGCCCGCCGTACGCCCGCGCGTCCTCCAGGGCCTCCTCCATGGCGGTGAGGTCGTGACCGTCCACCGGGCCGATGTACTTCATGCCCAGGTCCTCGAACAGGCCCTGCGGCGCCCAGAGGTCCTTGAGGCCCTTCTTCGCCGCGTGCAGCGGCCGGTACACCAGCTCCCCCGCGAGCCCGGCCTCCTGGAGGCGGCGCTTGAGGTAGTCGAGGGTCTGCTCATAGCGGTGGTGGGTGCGCACCTTGTCCAGCACCCCGCGGCGCAGTCCGCCCAGGTGCTCGGCGACACCGCCCACGGTGGGCGCGTACGAGCGGCCGTTGTCGTTGACGACGATCACCACGCGACGGTCCCGGCCGGCGGCGATGTTGTTGACGGCCTCCCAGGCCATGCCCCCCGTGAGAGCACCGTCGCCGATCACGGCCACCACGGTGCGGTCCCCCTGCCCGGTCTGCGCCCAGGCCCGCGCGATGCCGTCCGCCCAGGAGAGCGAGCTGGAGGCGTGCGAGGACTCCACCACGTCGTGCTCGGACTCGGTGCGGTCGCCGTAGCCGGACAGACCGCCCTCCTGGCGGAGCGTCGTGAAGTCCTGGCGTCCGGTGAGCAGCTTGTGCACG
The DNA here is from genome assembly GCF_003989405.1 of Micrococcus sp. HSID17227. Classification (NCBI taxonomy): domain Bacteria; kingdom Bacillati; phylum Actinomycetota; class Actinomycetes; order Micrococcales; family Micrococcaceae; genus Micrococcus; species Micrococcus sp. HSID17227. The sequence continues at coordinate 1,279 of NZ_RBLN01000039.1, forward strand.
TACGACTGGTGGCCCGTGTCGAAGATGACCGCGTCCTTGGGCGACTCGAACACGCGGTGCACGGCCAGCGTCAGCTCGACGACGCCCAGGTTCGGTCCGAGGTGGCCGCCCGTCTTGGAGACGTGGGCGATCAGGTAGGCGCGGATCTCCGCCGCCAGCGCGGTCAACTGGTCCTCCGTGAGGGCCGACAGGTCCGCCGGGCGGGCGATCTGCGGCAGCAGCGGGGCGCCGGGGCTCGTAGGGGGCAGATGTTCCATGGTGCGACCAGCCTACTCCGCGGCTCCGCACCCGGGCGGGACGCGGGCGGCGGCCCGCGCGGGCGGGCCCCGTGGATCAGGCCTTCGCGGCGATCTGACGGAGCACGTACTGAGACATGCTTCGCTCTGCCTGGCGATAGTCGCACAGCTTCCGTCGGCTCTCAGGATCCCTGTCTCGATGGGACGCCCGACGATGCAACCGGACAAGACCAATTTCTCTTGGGTGATCGGCGGTACTGGGATCGTCTTCTCACCACGGTGATGTTCACGAGACGACGCAGCCGATCCCGTCACGACGGCGAGCGAGGTGAGCCCGTCCGTTCGGGCCTCGATTCCATCTGCGACCAGAGCCCCTCGATTCCATCTGCGACCAGAGCCGCCGAGCCGATGTTCTCCATCGCAGCCTCAGCGCTGCCACCCCGGGTCGATTGGATCTTGGCCGGGCGATTCCACGCCCGCCGATCGACATCGACTTGATACCCGGGAGGGGTATAGCGTTGACTGGACCAGAACGAACAGGAGACTTCATGCGCAAGCACCTCATGACCACCGTCGCCGCAGGAGTGCTCGGAGGAGCGCTCGTGTTCACCGGCTGCAGCACCGGCGGCGGCCAGGACCAAGGGACCCCCTCGACGACCAGCCAGCACGAGGGCCACGGCAGCAGCTCTGACAGCGGCGGGATGGAGCATCCGATGGACGGCGGCCCCGCCCCCGAGGGCATCGAGACGGCTGCGTCGCCCACATACCCGGTCGGCACCGAGGTCACGCTCACCGCCGACCACATGGAGGGCATGGACGGTGCGAACGCGACGATCGCCGGCGCGTACGACACGTACACCTATGCGGTGGACTTCACACCGTCCGCAGGCGGGGAGCCGGTCAAGGATCACAAGTGGGTCGTCCAGCAGGAGATCAAGGACGCCGGAGATGAACGTCTGGCCGACGGCACCGAGGTCACTCTCGAGGCCGAACACATGGAAGGCATGAAGGGCGCGAAGGCGACCATCGCCTCCTCCACCGAGGAGACCGTCTACATGGTCGATTACGAGTCCGACGGCATGACGATGACCAACCACAAGTGGGTCGTCGAGAGCGAGCTCAAGCCGGCCTCCTGAGCCGATCGCCGCGGGCGCGCTGAAGGTCCGCGGCGAAATACGACCCGATCGAAGGAAAGATCGGGGAATGACGAGGGGAAGCGAAGAGCATGACGGACCCGACCACGCATCACCATGACCACGCCGGCGTCGCGACCACCGAGTCCGGCCACCGTGACGACTCGCGCGCCGAGAACGAAGACCACACCATGGAACACGGTGACCACGCCGGGCACGGTCATCACGGCGGTGGTCACGCGGGCCACGGCGACCACGTCGGCCAGTTCCGGCGGCTGTTCTGGATCAACCTGATCATCGCCATCCCGGTGGTCGCGTTCTCCCCCATGTTCGCCACGCTCCTGGGCTACTCGGTCCCCAGCTGGGCGGGCTGGGTCGCCGCAGTCCTCGGCTCCGTCATGTACGCCTGGGGCGGCACCCCGTTCCTCACCGGTGCTGTCAGCGAGCTGAAAAGCCGCCAGCCGGGGATGATGCTGCTCATCGCGCTCGGCATCACCGTAGCGTTCCTCGCCTCCTGGGCCGCCACTGTCGGTCTCGTCCACCCCGAGCTCGAGTTCTGGTGGGAGTTGGCGCTGCTGATCGTCATCATGCTGCTGGGCCACTGGATCGAGATGCGCTCACTGGCCCAGACCACCTCGGCGTTGGACTCCCTCGCCGCGCTGCTCCCTGACGAGGCTGAGCGTATAGAGGGAGACGACGTCGTCAAGGTCGACCCGGCAGAGCTGCGCGTCGGCGACGTCGTCATCGTCCGGCCTGGCGGCAGCGTCCCCGCCGACGGCACCATCGTCGACGGCCGCGCCGACATGGACGAGTCCATGATCACCGGCGAATCACACCCCGTCGCCCGCGGCGAGGGCGAGAACGTCACCGCCGGCACCGTGGCCACCGACTCCGGCCTGCGCGTAGAGATCACCGCCACCGGCGACGACACGGCTCTGGCGGGCATCAACAGGCTCGTCGCCGAGGCGCAGGGCTCATCCTCCCGTGCCCAGCGCATCGCCGACCGGGCTGCGGCCCTGCTGTTCTGGTTCGCCCTCGGAGCTGCGCTGATCACCGCCGTCGTCTGGACGCTCTTCGGGCTCCCCGACGACGCGGTCGTTCGCACCATCACTGTCCTCGTCATCGCCTGCCCCCATGCGCTGGGTCTGGCGATCCCTCTGGTCGTGTCCATCGCCACCGAGCGCGCCGCCCGCGGCGGCGTCCTGATCAAGGACCGCCTCGCCCTGGAGTCCATGCGCCAGGTCGACGCGGTGCTCTTCGACAAGACCGGCACCCTGACCAAGGGCGAGCCCACCGTCACCGGCGTGGAGCCGACCGGCGGCCTGAATGCCGAACAGCTCCTCGCCCTGGCCGCCTCCGCCGAGGCCGACAGTGAGCACCCCCTCGCCCGGTCCATCGTCACCGCCGCCAAGGAGAAGGGCCTCGCCGTCGAACCGGCCAGCGGGTTCACCTCCTCCCCGGCGGTCGGCGTCACCGCGACGGTGGCCGACCATGAGATCCGCGTCGGCGGACCCCGTCTGCTCGAGGAGACCGGCCAGGACGAGATCGGTGTCGCCGACGAATGGCGGGCAGAGGGTGCGATCATCCTGCACGTCCTCCGCGACGGCAAGGTCATCGGCGGTCTCAAGCTCGCCGACGAGGTTCGCCCAGAGTCCCGCGACGCCGTCGATGCGCTCCATCAGCTCGGCGTCGAGGTCGTCATGATCACCGGCGATGCGGAAGCCGTGGCGAACGAGGTGGGAAGAGAGCTCGGCATCGACCGGGTCTTCGCCGGCGTCCGCCCCGAGGACAAATCCGCCAAGGTCGACCAGCTGCAGAAGGAGGGCAAGAAGGTCGCCATGGTCGGCGACGGCGTCAACGACGCCCCTGCCCTGGCCCAGGCCGACGTCGGCATCGCCATCGGGGCCGGCACCGACGTCGCCATCGCCTCTGCAGGTGTCATCCTCGCCAGCTCCGACCCGCGTAGCGTGCTCTCGGTGATCCAGCTCTCCCGTGCCGCCTACCGTAAAATGAAGCAAAACCTGTGGTGGGCTGCAGGGTACAACTTGCTCTCTGTGCCGCTCGCGGCTGGCGTGCTCGCACCCGTCGGCTTCGTCATGCCGATGTCAGTAGGTGCGATCCTGATGTCGATCTCCACCGTCATCGTCGCGCTCAACGCCCAGCTGCTGCGTCGCATCGACCTCGCCCCAGCTGCCAGCACCCGCTCCGTCCTGGAGCACCAGAAGTGAAGGACACACCCGTGACCACTGAAACTGCAACCGATGAGACCGGTACCGACACCGGAGCCCACCGGTACGGCTACATCAGTGACAAGGACCGCTACCGCAACCGCATGAAGCGTATCGAAGGCCAAGCCCGCGGCATCACGAAGATGATCGACGACGAAAAGTACTGCATCGACATCCTCACCCAGGTCTCGGCCCTCACCCGCGCCCTGCAAGGAGTGGCGACCGGTCTGCTCGATGACCACCTCAAGCACTGCGTGCTCGACGCCGCCAAGAAAGGCGATGAAGACGCGGCCATCGCCAAGATCCAGGAGGCCACCGACGCCATCAATCGCCTCGTGCGCTCCTGACACCAGCCGATGTCTTCGACACAGGGTGCCTCGGACCGGTTGGCCCCAGATCAGGACCAGGCTCTTGATGTCTCCAGGCAGGCGTGCTTTGCACGTCGTCGCGCCCTTGGCACCGGCGAACTCGGGATGCCTTCTGTCTAACCTGACGACATGAACACGTTCACCTGAAAAGAGAGTTGGGCATGCCACTTGCCATTGTTGCTCCGATCCAGTCCTCCAGGAGCCGCCTGAGGATCTGCGCGGCCTTGACCGGTCTGGCGACCAGCGCCGTCCTCCTGCTCAGCGGCTGTGCTGATGCGGGACCGTCCGCTGATCCAGGATCTGATCACTCACTGGTGGTCGAGCACAATCTGGACGGATTGAATGCTCGCGAGATCATCACGCGCCTCGACTCAACGAAGGTGACAGATCGCTCGTCTGAATTCATCGCGTCGATTGAACCCGACCAGCTTGTACTGACCGACGATCAGAACAATCAGACCACCGTGCCGATGCCAGAAGACGAGTTCTACGTCTCTATCGCCCCGTATCGCAGCCAGACTCACGAATGCTACTTCCACAGCCTCACGACCTGCACCGGCGAACTCGCCAATACTGACGTCCACGTCACCGTGGTCGAGGCGACGTCCGGGGAGACCCTCCTCGATGAAACGCTGACGACGTACGACAACGGATTCGTCGGGGTCTGGCTGCCGCGTGGAATTGACGCTACTCTCACTGTCTCAGCTGAAGGCCGCACCGCGAAAAAGGCCATCTCGACCCGCCCCGACGACCCCACCTGCTTGACCGGTCTTCAGCTGGCTTGAGGCCCAGGCCTCATGCTCCTCTGCAGCGCCGACAGATCAGGCGTCGAGACGTCCCATCCTTGGACTCCCACAGGGTCTCGGCGTCCCGATGTGAGGATTCGCCCGAGAGCCGGCTTCAGAGTCATCGCAGGGCATCACCACACCGGGCTGAAGCCTCGTCGACCAATATCAACCAGTGCCAACTGAAGAGCACTACATCGCTCACGCCGCTTCACGACGTGCATTTCGGGGGATCCTCTCTGTCCAGGTCCTCACGCTCATACCTGCCGGTGCTGAGCCTCGCCGAGCTTCTCGAGCACTTGACCTGGATCGTCGATCCGTTCGAACACGCCACTCGGGCGTGTCCGACAATGCCGTCGGCCACGCGAGCACAGCATTCAGGACCACGGCAGCCCAGTACACGATCGCGTACTCGTTGTACCTGCTCGCCAGGCCCGGCCATTGCTGCAGGTGCGCGTCCTGGCGCTCGATCACGTTCCGGCCCGTGTAAGCCTCCGAGTCCAGGCCCACGGGTCGGCCGCCGGCCGAGCCGCGGCGTCTGCGGTGGCCCTGCTGGTCAGCCGGTTGGGGATGACGGCCTCGATGCCACCGGCGCGCAGATGGGTGCCGATCGCCCGCGATGAGTACGCCTTCTCGCCCAGCACCGTCGACCAGCTGATGGGTCTTCGTGCTCAGCCCGCTCCGTGAGCGCCCGAGGCCGTGATCGGCGGGCTCTTCACGCGGATTCCTTGTCGTTCGATCCAGCCCCCCGTGAGCCGGGTGGTGTTCCTCGCGTGCTGATGGGCGCGGGCGATCGTGGAGTCCACCGAGACCGACCAATCGATCACGATTTCGGCATCCGCTGCGGCGGTCAGTGTTGCCAGCACCGTGTCCCAGGTGCCCTCTTCGGCCATGCGGCCGTGCCAGGTCCACACGACTCAGCCAGGGCCCGTAGACCTCGGGCAGGTCCCGCCAGGGGATCGAAGCACCTGTACCGGTGGATGATGGCGTCGACCATCGTGACGGCATCGGCGAACGGCCGGCCCTGCCGGCCTGTGGGGGCGTGGGAGAGCATCTGGAACCGGGACCGTGTCTTCGAGGGTGCCGGCCTTCCCCCGGCTTCATTGTCAGACACGCCCGAGGACCGTCTGGCCCAAGGGTTGGCCGGTCCCTGCACTGGGGGATGAAGAGCGGTCCTGCACCGTCGTCGTGGTGCCCGCGCGCGGGCGGTGTCCCGTGGATCAGGCCTTCGCGGCGATCTGACGGAGCACGTACTGCAGGATGCCGCCGTTGCGGTAGTACTCGGCTTCACCGGGGGTGTCGATGCGGACGACCGCGTCGAACTCGGTGACCCTGCCGTCCTCACCGGTGGCCGTGACCTTCACGGTCTTCGGCGTGGTGCCCTCGTTGAGGGCGGTGATGCCGGAGATGTCGAAGGTCTCGGTGCCGGTCAGGCCCAGCGAGTCGGCGGTCTCACCCTCCGGGAACTGCAGCGGCAGCACGCCCATGCCGATGAGGTTCGAGCGGTGGATGCGCTCGAAGGACTCCGTGATCACGGCCTTGACGCCCAGGAGCGCGGTGCCCTTGGCCGCCCAGTCACGGGAGGAGCCGGAGCCGTACTCCTTGCCGCCCAGGACCACCAGCGGGGTGCCCTGCTCGGCGTAGTTCTGCGCCGCGTCGTACACGTAGGCCTGCGGGGCGCCCTCCTGGGTGAAGTCGCGCGTGAAGCCGCCCTCCACGCCGTCGAGCAGCTGGTTCTTGATGCGGATGTTCGCGAACGTGCCGCGGATCATCACCTCGTGGTTGCCACGACGGGAGCCGTAGGAGTTGAAGTCCTTGCGCTGCACGCCGTTCTCCAGCAGGTAGCGGCCCGCCGGGGTGTCCGACTTGAAGGAGCCGGCCGGGGAGATGTGGTCCGTGGTCACGGAGTCGCCCAGCTTGAGCAGGACGCGGGCGCCGGAGATGTCCGACACCGGGTCCGGCTGCATGGTCATGCCCTCGAAGTACGGGGGCTTGCGCACGTAGGTGGACTTCTCGTCCCACTCGAAGGTGGAGCCCGAGGGGGTCTCCAGGGACTGCCAGCGCTCGTCGCCGTCGAAGATCGTGGCGTACTGCGAGGTGAACATCTCGGTGTCGATCGACGCGTCGATGATCTTCTGGACCTCGGTCGGGTCCGGCCAGATGTCCTTGAGGAAGACGTCGTTGCCCTCGGTGTCCTGGCCCAGGGCCTCGTTCTCGAAGTCGAAGTCCATGGTGCCGGCCAGGGCGTAGGCGACCACCAGCGGCGGGGAGGCCAGGTAGTTCATCTTCACGTCCGGGTTGATGCGGCCCTCGAAGTTGCGGTTGCCGGAGAGCACCGCGGTCACGGACAGGTCGTTCTCCTGGATGGCCTCGGAGATCTCGGACTCCAGCGGGCCGGAGTTGCCGATGCAGGTGGTGCAGCCGTAGCCGACCACGTTGAAGCCGAGGTCGTTGAGGGACTCGCGCAGCCCGGACTTCTCGTAGTAGTCGGTCACCACGCGGGAGCCCGGGGCCACGGAGGTCTTCACCCACGGCTTGGACTTCAGGCCCTTGGCGACCGCGTTGCGGGCCAGCACGCCGGCCGCCATCATCACGGACGGGTTGGACGTGTTGGTGCACGAGGTGATCGAGGCGATGGACACGGCGCCGTGGTCCAGCTGGAACTGGCGGCCGTCCGCCATGGCCACGTCCACGAGCTTGGACGGGCGGCCCTCGCCGGCCTCGTCCTGCGTGGCGTAGTTGTGCAGGTCCTTGCGGAACTGGTCCTTGGAGTCGGTGAGCTCGATGCGGTCCTGGGGACGCTTCGGGCCGGAGATGGAGGGCACCACGGTGGACAGGTCCAGCTCGAGGTACTCGGAGTAGGCGACCTCGGAGGACGGGTCGTGCCACATCCCCTGCTCCTTGGTGTACGCCTCCACGAGGGCGACCTGCTCCTCGGAGCGGCCGGTCAGGCGCAGGTAGTCGAGGGTGACCTCGTCGATCGGGAAGATCGCGGCGGTGGAGCCGAACTCGGGCGACATGTTGCCGATGGTGGCGCGGTTGGCCAGGGGCACGGAGCCGACGCCCTCGCCGTAGAACTCGACGAACTTGCCGACCACGCCGTGCTGGCGGAGCATCTCGGTGATGGTCAGCACCACGTCGGTCGCGGTGGCGCCGGACGGGATGCTGCCGGTCAGCTTGAAGCCCACGACCCGCGGGATCAGCATGGACACGGGCTGGCCGAGCATCGCGGCCTCGGCCTCGATGCCGCCGACGCCCCAGCCGAGCACGCCCAGGCCGTTGACCATGGTGGTGTGCGAGTCGGTGCCGACGCAGGAGTCCGGGTAGGCGCGCAGCACGCCGTCGACCTCGCGGGTCATCACGGTGCGGGCCAGGTTCTCGATGTTGACCTGGTGGACGATGCCCATGCCCGGGGGGACGACCTTGAAGTCGTCGAAGGCGGTCTGGCCCCAGCGCAGGAACTTGTAGCGCTCGCCGTTGCGCTCGTACTCGATCTCCATGTTCCGCTCGATGGCGGCGTCGTTGCCGAAGGAGTCGATCTGCACGGAGTGGTCGATCACGAGCTCGGCCGGGGAGAGCGGGTTCACGCGCTCCGGGTCGCCGCCCAGGTCCTGGATGGCCTCACGCATGGTGGCCAGGTCCACGACGCAGGGCACGCCGGTGAAGTCCTGCATGATCACGCGCGCCGGCGTGAACTGGATCTCGGTGTCCGGCTGGGCGTTCGGGTCCCAGGCGGCCAGGGCCTTGATCTGGTCGGCGGTCACGTTGGCGCCGTCCTCGGTGCGCAGCAGGTTCTCCAGCAGCACCTTCAAGGAGTAGGGCAGCTTCTGCGCCCCCTCGACCTTGTTCAGACGGAAAATCTCATACTCGGCGCCCTTGACGTCCAGGACGCCCTTGGAGCCGAAGCTGTCGACGGTGGTCACGAGAGGACTCCTCTTCCCGCCCGGTTTCCTCCGGGCGCTCGTCCAGTGGGGGGTGGTCACCCGCGGCCGCGGACCGCGCCCCGTCCGGGACGGGCGTCGTCTGCGTCACAGGTGCCGCACTGCGTCCCAGGGTACCGCGCCGGTCCCGTGTGACGCGGGCATGGCGCGCGGCGGCCCGCAGGCCGCCGCGCGGATGCCGGGTCAGATCTCGACGACGGCCGCGGCCGGGGCGCTCTGGGCGGCCGGCACCAGCACGGTCACCGACTCGAGGTGGTGCGTGTCCGGGTAGAGGTCGAACACGCGGGCGCGCTCCACCTCGTAGCCGCCGTCGCGCAGCCACGCCAGGTCGCGGGCGAACGAGGCGGGGTCGCACGAGACGTACACGATGCGGCCCGGCTCGAGCGCGAGGATGCGCTCGATCGCCCGCCGCCCCGCGCCCGCCCGCGGCGGGTCCAGGACGACGGTGTCCAGCGCGGCACCGCCGAGGCCGCCGTCCGCCACGGGACGCTCGGGGTACTTCAGCCAGCTGCCGAGCACCTTGTCCGTGGGGCCGTTGAGCACCGAGGCCTGCGGCTGGTCGTGCAGGTTGCGGCGGGCGTCCTTCGAGGCCTGGCGGGAGGCCTCCACCGAGTACACGCGGCCCTCGGGTCCCACGGCGTCCGCCAGGTACGCGCTGAACAGGCCGGCGCCGCCGTAGAGGTCGGCCACGACCTGGCCCGGCTCGACGCGCGCGTCCTCGAGCACCGCGTCCACGAGGGTGGCCGGGGCGTGCTGGTGGACCTGCCAGAAGCCGTCACCCGTGACGCGGAAGCGCTTGGTGCCGCCGCGCTCGGACTCCACGGTCTCCTCGACCCAGGTCTTGCCGGTGATGCGCTCGACCTTGACCGGCTGGAACTGCTTCGGGCCGGGCAGGGCCAGGCCGGTGGAGACGTCCACGCCGCACGCATTGGCCGCCTGGCGGATCCGGGTGCGCAGCCGGCCGAGCTTGACCTCGTCCGCCCGCGTCTGCGGGGTGGGCGTCACCAGCACGAGGGGGCGGGAGCCGGAGGCCGGCGTCGCGACGTCCACGCGGGCGGCTCCGGTGAAGTCCCAGTCCCACAGGGCGAGCGCATCGAGGGCCGGCACGCCGAGCGGCATGTTGCGCACGGGTAGGAGGGTCGCCGAACGGTAGGCGTGCATCGCGATGTGCCCCTGGGGGGTCACCGCGAACGCGTTCCGGGTCCGCCAGCGCTGGCCGGTGGGCTCGTCCTCGGAGCCGGCGAAGCACACCTCCGGCTCCACCGCGAGGTCGGCGATGCGGTGCACCGTGTCCCGGAAGACCTGGGCCTTGAGCCGGCGCTGGTGCGGGACCACGATGTGGCCGAACTCGGCGCCGCCCACGGGCGGGCGACCCGAGGCGTGGGCGCGCAGCATGTCCGCGAGCTTCCACTGGTGGATGCGGCGGAACTCGGAGGGCCGCAGCACCTCCACGACGTCGCCGCGCCAGAAGCGGGCCCCGTCCTCGGCCTCGGTCAGGGCCACCCGGACCTTCTCGCCGGGCACGGCGTGGCGCACGAAGACGACCCGCCCCTCGTGCCGGGCCACGCAGTGGCCGCCGTGGGCCATGGCCCCGACCTCCACCTCGATGGTCCTCCCGATCCCGGTGACGTCTGTGGACGTGTCGACGACTGCCATGTCTGGCTCCTCTCGCATCGCAGCGCGCTTCAGGTCTTGCCCTGAGCATCGACTGGTCAGATCATCATCATCCTTGCAGACCGATGCGGCTGTGTCGCCTCGATCGTGGGCGCGCCGTCGGACGGCGTCATCCGCCGCTCCCCGGGGGCGCCGGGGCGGTCAAGAGCCCTGGCCCTCGTGGACCTGCCACGGCACCGAGCCCACCATCACGCCCGGCTCCCGCTGCAGTCGCCGCGTCTGGCGGGTGGCGGTCCGGTTGTGCAGGAGCGTGCGCCAGCCCGGCCGGACCACGTACTCCGGGATGAACACCATGGTCAGGTCCCGCGGGGAGCGGCGTCGGTGCTCGCGCACATGCCGCACCAGGGGGGCCACCGTGTCGCGGTAGGGCGAGGCGATCACGGTGAGCGACATCGGCAGGCCGGCACGCTCCCAGGCGTCGATCACCTCCAGGGTGGCGGCGCGCTCGGCGTCCACGACGACGGCCTCGAGGGAGGACGGCCGCGACGCGCGGGCGTAGGCCAGCGCCCGCAGCGCCGGCCGGTCCAGCGTGGTCACGACGACCACCACGTGGACCCGCGAGGGCAGGGCCCGCGCGTCGTCCTGGGGGTCCGGTGCGAGCTCGCGGTCCACGTCCGCGTAGTGGCGGCGGATCCGCCCCATCACCAGCGAGCCGAGCACGATCGCCAGCAGCGCCACCCACGCGCCCTGCGTGAAGCGGGTGACCAGGACGACGACGCCCGCCAGCGCCGTGACCACCCAGGCCACCGCCGTGATGATCAGGCGCAGCCGGACGGCCGCGCGGGCCCGGGCGCCCGGTGTGTGCACGAGCCGGCGGCGCCACAGCCGCAGCATGCCGGCCTGCGCGAGCGTGAAGGCCAGCAGCACGCCGATGACGTAGAGCTGCACGAGCAGGGCGGTCCGGGCCTCGAAGAACAGCACGAGCGAGAGGGCCACGGCCCCCATCCCGAGGACGCTCCACGTGTGCACCAGCCGGTCGCTGCGGACCCTCAGCTGCCGGGGCAGGTAGCCGTCCTCGGCCACGCGCGCGGCCAGGGCGGGGAACGAGCGGAACGCCGACTTGGCCGCGAACAGCAGGAGCAGGGCGGTGGCCGCGATGGTGGCGACGGACAGGATGCTGCCCGGGCCGTACACGGTGTCCGCGAGCTGGGCGAGCACGGGGGCGGGGGCGCGGTCGGGCGTGACCTCGGCACCCGCGGCGTCCCGGAGGTTCTCCAGCTCCAGCCCGACGACGACGCCGGTGCGCTGAGCCAGGTGCATGACGCCCACGGTCAGCGCGCCGAGGGTGAGGGCCATCACGGTGAGCACCCACCGCACCGTGGGCACGGCCGGCCGGGCCATCAGGCGGGTGCTCGAGACCGGCACCTCGACGCCGGTGAGCAGCACCGATCCCGCGCTGAACGCGCGCAGGGCGAGCAGCGCCGTCGCCACGGTGCCGACGGTCCCGCCGACCCCGGCGTCGAGGT